>JALEUV010000074.1 GCA_022780515.1 Anaerococcus sp.
TTGACGGGTGATTTTATGGAAAAAATAGTAAAAGTGGCTCAATTATTTGATATATATGGCCCACTTCTTAATGAAAAACAAAGAGACGTTATCAATAGCTACTACAACGAAGATCTTTCATTACAAGAAATAGCTGACAATACTCAAAGGAGCAAGCAGGCTATATCTGATATGATAAATAGGTCTGTCGAGAAATTATTTGAGTTTGAAGATGAGCTTTCTTTATTTGAAACTAAGCAAAACCTCAAGGATAGCCTATTTTTGATAAAAGAGCTGATGGATGATTCAAATTACACACAAGCTAATGATGAGATAACAAGACTTATAGAAAAAATATAGAAGAGGGATATTATGGTATTTGAAGGCCTTTCTGAAAGACTCCAAGCAACACTTGGAAAACTTACCGGCAAGGGAAAACTAAGCGAAAAAGATATAGACGCCGCTATGAGAGAGATCAGACTCTCTTTACTAGAAGCAGATGTTAATTATAAGGTTGTAAAGGACCTTGTAAAGACAATCAAAGAAAGATCACTTGGCCAAGAAGTAATGACCTCGCTCACACCAGGACAAATGGTGGTTAAGATTGTAAATGAAGAACTTACAAATCTTATGGGCAAGGAAAATTCAAAACTTGACTTTAAGGGATCAACTCCCCACATGATTATGATGGTGGGACTCCAAGGTTCAGGTAAGACAACCCACAGTGGTAAACTTGCTGTAAAATTAAAAAAAGAAAACAGAAATCCTATGCTTGCAGCTCTTGATATCTATAGACCTGCAGCTATTGAACAACTTAAAGTTGTAGGAGAAAAGGCTGGATCCTATGTTTTCGAAAGGGGTAAGAAAGATCCTGTCCAAATTGCCAAGGAAGCCAAGGACTATGCAAGAACCAACAACTATGATGTGGTCATAGTCGATACTGCAGGTAGACTTCAAATCGATGAAGACCTAATGGATGAGCTAAAAAACATAAAAGAAGCAATAAATCCTGACGAAATATTACTTGTAGTTGATGCAATGACTGGTCAAGAGGCAGTTAATGTTGCCAAGACCTTTGATGAATACTTGGATATAACAGGGGTAATCCTAACCAAACTTGATGGTGATGCCAGAGGTGGTGCAGCACTTTCTATAAGAAAGGTTGTAGGAAAGCCAATCAAATTTATAGGCGTAGGAGAAAAACTTGAAGACCTCGAACCCTTCCATCCAGCAAGGATGGCTAGTAGGATCCTAGGGATGGGGGATGTCCTTTCACTAATCGAAAAAGCAGAAAAGCAATTATCAATCGATAACGCCAAAGAACTTGAGAGAAAAATGAGAGAACAAACCTATACCCTAGATGACTTTATGGAGCAAGTTAACCAAATAAGAAACATGGGTCCGCTTGAAGAGCTACTGGGCATGCTACCAGGAGTTAACTCTAAGATGCTTAAGGATGTTAACATAGATGATAGCGGCTTTGTCAAAATCGAAGCTCTTATCAATTCCATGACCAAGAAGGAGAGAGAAAAACCTGAAATAATTGGCAAGTCTAGAAAAGAAAGAATAGCTAAGGGATCAGGTGTCGATGTCAATGAGCTTAACAAATTGCTAAAGCAGTTCAAAGAACTCAAAAAAATGATGAAAAAAATGGCTAACTTTAAAGTTAACAAAAGAGGAAGAAAATTCCCAAGAATGCCATTTTTTAAATAATGAATAGGAGGAAAATATGGCAGTAAAAATTAGATTAAAGAGAATGGGACAAAAGAAAAAACCATTTTACAGAGTTGTAGTTGCAGATTCAAGAAGTCCAAGAGACGGAAAATTCATCGAAGAAATTGGAACATATAACCCAATCTCTAATCCAAAAGAATTTAGAGTAGACAATGAAAAAGCTAAACAATGGATCAAAAATGGTGCAAAACCAACTTCTATTGTAGAAAAACTATTCAAAGACAACGACGTATTAGCTTAATATGAAACAACTAGTTGAATTAATAGTCAAAGAATTAGTAGAAGATACTGACGCTGTCAATATAGAAGAGAACAACAATGGTGGTGAAGTTGATATCATAATCCATGTTGCAGAAAGCGATAAGGGAAGAGTGATAGGCCTTCATGGTAATATCATTAATTCTATAAGGACTATAGCCAGAGCAGCGGCAATCAAGGAAGATGTTAAGGTCAACATCAGAATATGAAAATTACAGTTGGAGAAATCACAACAAGCCATGGCATAAGAGGAGCCCTCAAGCTAAGAGTTCTTTCAGATAATCCTGATAGATTTAAGGAGGGAGCTAAGCTAAACATAGGCGAAGAAGTACTTACAGTTGAAAAAACTTTTGATCGAAAGGGACAAAAAGTCATTAAATTCAAAGAATATGATGATATAAACCAAGTACAAAAGTTCATAGGAAAAGACATCACCATTGATGAAAAAAACCTAGGAAAACTAAAAGACAATGAATTTTATATCTATAAGCTAATAGGAGCTGAACTTATCTCAAATGGGCAAAAAGTAGGTAAGGTTAAGGATATAATCAGTGGTGTCTATCCTAATGACGTATATATAATCGAAACAACTGACAACAAGGAAATACTCCTACCAGCTTTAAAATCTGTAATCAAAAATGTTGACATAGACAATAAAACCATAGAAGTAGATAACTTAGAAGACTATGAATAAAGTTACCATACTTAGCCTATTTCCAGAAAGTTTTGAATTTCTAAAAAACTATGGAGTTATAGGAAAAGCGATCAAGAACAAAAAATTAGAAATAAATCTAGTAAACATAAGAGATTTTTCAAACGATAAGCACAATCACGTAGATGATACAGTATACGGTGGGGCAGCTGGTATGCTTATCAAACCCCAAGTCTTATATGATGCTTTGATGTCTGTAAAAAAACCAAAATCAAAAGTCTGCTATATGTCAGCAGCAGGCAAGAAATTAAATCAGAAATTAGCAATCGACTTTGCAGAAATCAAAGACCTTATAATAATTTGCGGCCACTACGAGGGCATTGATGCAAGAATTACCAACCACTATGTGGACTATGAAATATCTATAGGAGATTATGTACTAACAGGTGGAGAGATACCTGCTATGGTACTCATAGATTCCATGGCAAGATTTATAGAGGGTGTTGTAGGAAAAAGAGAATCCCTAATTACAGATTCCCATTACAATACCTTGATTCAGGGAGATGAATACACTAAGCCTAGAAACTTCCGAGGCTACATGGTACCAAGTGAACTAATAAGTGGCGACCACAAGAGAGTAGATGAGTGGAATAGGCGAAGTGCAATAGATAAAACAAGAAGAGTAAGACCTGATCTATACGAAAAATTCTTACGAGAGGAGAGTAAAGATGGAATTAATCAAGAAAATTGAAAAAGATAACCTACGTAAAGAAAACTACGACTTTAGAGTAGGTGATACAGTTAGAATAAGCTACAGAATCAAAGAAGGTGACAAGACAAGACTTCAAGACTTCGAAGGAACAGTAATCCACATCCACGAAGGTGGAATCAACAAAACCTTCACACTTAGAAGACTAAGCTATGGAGTAGGTGTAGAAAGAACCTTCCCATACCATTCACCAAGAATCGAAAAATTAGTAGTAACCAGACGTGGTAAGGTAAGAAGAGCTAAACTAGGCTACCTAAGAAATCGTCAAGGTAAGGCTGCTAAAGTTAAAGAAAAAACAAATTATTAAAAACAAAAGCTTCTTGAACTGACCTACAAAAGTTAGAGACAAAAACTAACTTAAGAAGGTCAGTTTTTAAATGGCAAAATATAGTAGAGAATTCAAAAGTAAAGTAGTCAATGAATATTTTTGTTAATTAAGAAAAATATAGTCTTCCAAATAAAAATATCATTAGAAAATAGGCTAATACATATAAAAACTTAGCTTATGATGGACTAAAACAATAAATACTAATTACGATTTAGAATTTAAGCTAAATCTAGTAAACTTGTATTTAAAAGGAGAAATGTCCTATAAAAGTCTAGCTAATGAATTTAAAATCATTAATCCCTCAGTAATTGTAAGATGGGTAAAAGAATTTAGAGAAAAAGGAATTGAAGGATTAAAATCTAAAAAGTGAGGAAGACCTTGAGGATTGGACAACATCATCTAGAAATATATTAGAATGTATCATTAAATATTGTACTAGTAAATTTTACACAATATTAAGGACTTTACTAAGTTTAATGATATGGGGTATAGTATTATAAATCCTAGTACATTTTATAACGATAATAACTTGGATGTATGAAACTATTGAGTATTCCTGTATTAGCTGTGGTTGGAACATCACCCAAACAGGGTAAATTCAATTTACAACTTCATATAAGAAGAAAATTCCTCGAAGATGGATATAGGATTGAACAGCTTGGATCAGAACCCAATTCATTACTATTTGGGATGGATGTTATGTATAGTAATGGTTATGGTGCAAAAATTAATTTAGATTTTAAAAATGAAATTATGTATTTAAATGAACAATCTTGGGCGAATTCTATTGATAAAGAAATATTGATTGTTGGTACTCAATCTCAAACTATACCGTATGGTTATGGAAATATTGATTTCTATAATTTCGGCCAATTATCTATATTATGTGCTACTAATCCAGATTCTTTCATATTGTGCGTAAATCCATCGGATGATATAAATTATATAAGTAGAACAATAAATTATTTAGAGTCAGTACATGAGGGAGACGTCATATGTATCGTCATTTTTCCGTTCGAAAAAAATTATAATTATAATGTAGAAGGTGATATTAGTATTTGATTAGATGATACAGATTTACCTAGGATTAGTGATATTTTAGTAAAAAAATTAGGGATACCTTGTTTGATTAATGGTGAAAAATCAGATATGGATAGGTTATATGAAATTATTTTAGATAATTTTTAAAAAGGAGTTTTATGGAAATTACATTAAATAATATAAGTAGATACTATAAAAATAGACTCGCAATAGATGATTTTACTTGGACTATTAATTTCGATAATAATAATATTTTTGCCTTGATTGGTCCAAATGGAGCAGGTAAGACTACTATTCTTAAAATCATATCTGGCATTTATTATTTCAAAAGTGGAGAAATAAGTACATCTTCCGATGCTAAGGACTATCCAGTATGGGCGAGGGATAATATATCCTTCCTACAATCAGGAGATAGGGGTCTTAGATTTAGAAATTCGGTTTATGACAATGTTAGATATTTCGGAGCCTTGAAAGGAATAGATTCCAAAAAGGTAGAGGAATTGTACGATACTTATAGCAAGCTACTATCTATGGAAGAATTTAGAAATAGAAATGTAGGAGACCTATCTACGGGTGAGAAGAAAAAAGCTGCCTTATTGTGCTGCTTGTGCTCAGGTAGCAAAATAATCATTCTAGATGAGCCTTCTGATGGACTTGATATAGATGCCAAGCTCAACTTACAAAATATAATACTAAAAGTATCTAAAGATACAGATAGAAAATTTATAATCTCAACCCATGATCTTGATTTTATAAGTGATATCGCAGATAACTATACGTTTATATCAAAAGGCAAAAATACATATCAATATTCTTCACAAATGACCAATGAGCAAATAAGAGAAAAGTTTAAGGAAGTTAACTTAAGTAATTAGGAGAAAGTATGGACTATATAAATTTAATAAAAACTGAGCTTAGTTTGGATATAAAAAAGATAAGAAGTTATAAGGTTAGTTTTCTAACAGATATATTAATATTCGCCATTGTATTATTTTCGATATTTATAACAGGTCTTGACTCAGCCTTTGCTGACTCTTACGGAATAGACATTAATTCAGGAAAAATGATAGTTCTCATTGGTTTTATATTTTGGCAAATATCGACAACTGCCTTAGGTTGGAGC
>JALEUV010000105.1 GCA_022780515.1 Anaerococcus sp.
TTTGTCTGCATTTTGGAAAAATTTTGCCACATATCCTATTACAACTAAAACCAAGAATACTTTCATCAAGAATTTCAAAATACTAACAGTTATTCCCATAATTCCCATCAAAATATTCAAAGCCAAAATAGCCAAGAATATGTACAAAATGTATTTTAAATATTTGTTATCCATACTCCACTTCCTTTATACTTCTTCTTTTGCGAAAAATCTTCTGTAAATAAATCTAATTACCAACACTGCTAACGCTATTTTAATGAAAACTTTCAAAAATGAGTAGGCAACAGCTCCTATCGCTACCAAAATTCCTACAATTGCGCCGCCTAATCCCAATATTAAACCAAAAGTTCCCAAAATAGCTGCGAAAACTATTGATAGAATAACTATCAAAATAACAAATGCTAAAGTAATCATAACTGCCTCCCTTTGCTTTGTATAGTACCTTTTATTACATTATAGCACAATAATCCCTTATTCACAACAAGCATTAGGAGATAATTCAAAAGATTTTATAAAAAACTTACCACCTTTTTGTACCAGTTTAAGTTCCGATTTTATATCATCTTCCAAGATAATTTCCTTGGAATTGGCTTTGAATACCACTGGCTCAAACGCCCATTCTTCATCATTTTCCATTACATAATACGAATTGTCATCCTTAGAATACACGACATTTTCTTTGTTTGTAACATCATCTGATGAAATATTTGCGTATTTCAATAAAACCGCATCCACCAAATTCTTGTCAACTTTCAAAATCTTAGCGTTTTCTCTTGTTTGTTTGAGTGCATCTGGATTTTGTTTTTTTAGTTCATCTATTTGGGATTTATCCTTTTCTGGATCCAGCGCTTTGCTTGGAAAATTCGCCACAAAATTTTTCAACGTAATATCTTGTGGTGATACGAAGCTTTCCCCGTAGAAAAATGTATCCAACGAATTTACAACCTCTTCGCCATTATAATCGTACGGCTTGTTGAAGTTCGCTGCGATTTTTTCGACATCTGATTTTTCCAATCGTCCGTCTTTTGAAATATCCACCCCCTTGAACCCATCATTCAAATAATCTGCCACATACGCCTTTTTTTCTTCGGGCATTTCTGGCATTTTCTTCGAACAAGATGCAACAAATACGACACTCAAAACCACAAGTACGATTTTAAATAATTTGTCCTTCATAACCCCTCCAATCTTATCAAACTTATTATATATTAAAACCCAACAAAAAAACACTGACGGAAGTTTAACCAACTCCCAAATCAGTGTTTTCAACTAACATTTCAACCTTTGGATGGTCTTTCAAATCGTAGTGATTTTCCAAAAACCACTTCACAAGCTCATCATCTCTTTTAATCGGCGTAGAATTATTGATGAAAATATTAATAGTAATCCATTTGAAATTCGAAAGGCCAATCTCAATGTCTTTTTCAATCATTTCCTTAGTTTGACCCTTGATTCCAACCATTAAACACGCCGAATCAAAATAATCGGACACCTCTTTTACATCAGTGAATTTCGCATTTTTGTTTAAGACATTTTCTCTAAAATCGTAATCGAACGTTTCAATCCCCGTCTTAAACAAAACCTCACATTCGAAAAATTCCCTGATTTCGTGAAGTCTATTCTTGAAAATATAATGTGCTTCGAAAACCAAAGTGTGAATATTCTTCTTCTGAATTAAATTCTTGATGTCTATTTTCGTCTGTTCTGGAAGTTCGAACACATTTCCCGAATTAATACATTCCAAAACGCCAAATTCTCCAGTCACATTTTGAAGAATCTCACGATTTTCACGAACAGCATCATCTATATCCACCGTATTGTCTTCAATGTAATCGCAAAAAGTGCATTTGCCCCAAAAACATGGTCTGCCTTTCAAAAGCACAATCTCGCGTTTTAATTTTTCCTCAATCTTAGCGTATCGATTCAAGATTAATCCTCTTGACAGCCGACATCACAACAGTAAATGAAATGAGCCTGTCCACAAATTCCATAAAATATTGGTTGATAAAAGATGCCGCAGCTGGATTGACTCCCTTGTTAATCATAAATCGTACGATAACATCACTTCCTGAGCTTGTAACCCCACCAAAAATATATCCTTGAATAATAGCGCCCAAAATAGCACCTGGAAGTACAGCCAATAAAAGTGCAGGAATAGTGTGCAATTTCTTGAAATATCCCTTTTCATATAAAATCCCAACCATAAACACCATAAGCATACCAGTAGGTGCAAATGGAAGCGCAAATGGATCAAACAAGATTTGGTTCAAAACTGACGATAAAAGCGCAGTCACAACACCGTATTTCCATCCAAATAACATACACACCAATAGAGATCCTATGTGATCCAACAACAAAGGAACCTTCGTACTAACAGCGATAAAAGCACCAAGGCAGTTGATTGCTATGCAAATCGCTATAGTAGTCAATAATTTCGTATTCGTTTTTCTCAATAAAAAAACCTCCTAATAAAATATAGGAGAACTCAAAAATAACGCCTTGTTTTTTTATACTTGGAGCTCTCAAACAAGTCCTGAAATAAATTTCAGCTTTAACTAGGCAACAGTT
The DNA here is from genome assembly GCA_022780515.1 of Anaerococcus sp. Classification (GTDB taxonomy): domain Bacteria; phylum Bacillota; class Clostridia; order Tissierellales; family Peptoniphilaceae; genus Anaerococcus. The sequence goes on from JALEUV010000105.1 coordinate 2,569, forward strand.
ATTTTACCAAATAATTAAATTCATTGCAAATTAGTACACTTCAAAAAAGTGGTTTCAAAAAAGTAGAACCGATTTGTGATTACAGTTATTCGTGGAGTTAAACACAAAAACTCGTAAATCGCTCATCAGAGTAGAAAATAATCAATTAAACATGTACTACGCAAAGCTTCGTGAGGCGTTTTCACTTGTGATCAAATAAAAGCTTGCAAATAAGCGTATCATACGGAGAAAATTGCAGTAAATTCAATCGAAGAAATCCGGCTAAAATTTGACTGCTTGAGCGAAGCGAGCTTCAAATTTTAGGATTTCGAGATTAGAATTTACCAATTTTCGTAGTCGATTAAGCGTTTTGCAACTTTTATTTCCCTTGCCATAAAATAATAACGCCTCTTACGAAGCGTTATTTAATACATGTTTAATTGATTTCTCCGGTATGCCTATGGTTTCCACGACATATTCTCCCTCATAGTCTTCTAACGACTTTTTCGGTAATTGCAATGTCACTAGAAGGTCAGCCTTCACTGCCACGTTGTGGATTTTATTTTCGTCAGAATCCAGTCCCGATGGCATGTCCACGCTCACAACAAATGCTTGCGTGTCGTTAATCATATCGATTACATCTTTGTAAATTCCTTCGATATCTCTTTTGAGTCCTGTTCCAAAAATGCTGTCGACTATCAAATCATTTTCTGTGATGTCGAATTTCGTGCTTTCGTCTACAAATTCTATCTCTACGTCTAATTTTTTCAAAATATCGTAGTTGATTTTAAAATCCGTCGATGCTTTTTCTAGTTTTCCAATCACATACACTTTAACAAATCTTTCTTGGTTGAAGATATCTCTTGCAACTGCCAAGCCATCTCCGCCGTTGTTTCCAACAGATGCGAACACGTACGCTTTGTCGAATCTCTTGTCCAAAATGTGTTTGGAGATTTGCGCTTTGGCATTTTCCATCAACACAATCGATGGAATTCCGATTTCGTGAATCGTGTAGTGGTCAATTTGTCTCATTTGTTCAGCTGTTACATAAATCATAGTCCGTTTTTGAACCTCTCTTCTCTTATATCCCTGCCGAAAAATTGTATCGGTATAAACTCGCCCTTGATTCTCGATGAAATTCTCTGATCGTATTGTGTTGTCAAATCATCAAGGTCGATATTTGTCGAAATTATCGTAGTTTTTTGGTTTTGAATTCTGTAATTTAAAAGATCAAATAGTAAGCTGATGTTGGTTTCTGTGGAATTTTCCGTTCCCAAATCGTCAATCATAAGCACATCGCAGTTGTAGATAATATCCTCAACTTCTGGTTGTGGTTTTTCGTTGAAATTCTGATATCTTATCGAAAAAAGTTGCTTCAACAATTGCATCGCAGACAAATAAATCACAGAATATCCGTTTTCAATGATTTCTTTCGCCATGCACGATAACAAATATGTTTTGCCAGTTCCAACTTGTCCGTACAACAACAGCGACTTCGCATTTTTCGTGTAATTCTTGGAATAATATTTCAAATTCTCACTGATTGCTTCCATGTTTTCACGTTGGGACATTCCTTGTGAGCTGTCTTTTTTCGTGTCAAACACGTTTATGTCAAATCTATCGAAGTTTTGTTGTTTCATTTGCTCATTAAGGGAGCTTTTCTCACGTGCAATATTGACCATTATAGTCTTCTTGCAAGAACACATTTTGCCGTTGTAAACTCCAGTATCCTCGCACTTGTCGCAGTGATGCTTCAATTCCAAATAATCATTCTGATATCCACTTAGTATAAGCATTTTGTGCATTTTTTCTTCAGTGGATTTGATTTCATCTTCCAAGTTTTTTAATTCTTCCTTGTCACCACTGATGCTTTTTTTCAAATACTCGTATCCAAGCTCATTTCTATGTTGGAGCAAATCCTGGTATTCTGGAACATTTCGAAAAACTTCCTCAAATCTAATATCCAATTCTTTTTTGGATTGATTTCTGTAATCTTCCAATATTCTGTTGGCTTCTTTTGCGTAGCTCATTATTATTTATCCTTTTGTTCTTTTGATTTCTTGATAAAATCGTTCAAAAATTTTGAGTTAATATTTGTAGCCTTGTTTTCAATATCGTTAGTCTTCGGTCTGTAATAAGTTCTCTTCTTTGTTTTTCTTTGTTGCTTTTTGTTGTTTTCTTCTTGCCATTGTTCCAACGTCATGATACCGTCAAGCTTCCAATTTCTGAGAACTTGTAAAACGTAATTCGTGTTGTTTTTCGTATTCGGATTAGTTGTGCAGTAATGGAAAGCCGTCACCACCAACTCTGGTGTTTGGTGATAAGTGGAAATGTGTTCCAAAATTCTTTCCATTTCTGATTTGGATAATTCCATATCTCTGATGTCTTCGATGTCTCTGAACATTTCTTTGATTTCTTGACTGTTTTGTGGAATGTAAGTCTTCTGAGATTCATCTGGTTCAGGATTTGTAATTCCAAGATACAATTGTCTCAAACTCAAAAAAACCGTGTGATTAGTTTGCGTCTCTGCGTCAGTGTATCGCTTGATAATTCCCTCATCCAACCAATAATTCCAACACTCAGATACTTCACTTTCAGTCAAATCCAATGCCTTTGCGATTTTTTCGTCTGAAATATCCACATTCGCCGAGGTGTCCTTGGCAAGCTTGTAGGCATACAAATACACTTTTAGTTGATTTCCTGTGGCCACTTGAAGATATTGATTCAAAAATATATTTTCAATAGGTGTTTCTCCCAAATCTATTTTGAATTTTTCTACACTATATTTCATAAAATCACCTCTTATTATCAATAGCCATCGTAGTGTTCTTCGAAAAAATTGTCCCGTCTTTTACTATGAAAAACTCATCGAATTCTTCATCGTGCGTGTCCAATCTTTGATTTTCGAACACTTCTTCGTAACTACAAAACTTCCTGAATCCACATTTCTCGTAACATTTTATCGCTCTTTTGTTGAAATTATTCACATTTAAGAAAATCCTGTCCAGCCCGTAAACTATAAATCCCATGTTAATCAAAGCTTTGATGGATTCTTCGCCGTATGATTTGTCCATTTCATTTGGATCCAAAACAATACCCAAAAACGCCGTTTTGGTGAACTTGTCGTATTGTTTCAGCCCCACATATCCCACCAATTTTCGGGATTTATCCCTGATCGCAAAATATTTTTGCGTTTTCATTTCTCTTTTTTGGCGATACCACATTTTTATTTCAAAATCGTCCAAATCGGACAAGTTGTAATCGATTAGTCGTTCGTCTGTGTGTTTTCCCCATTGTTCGATCTCAAAAGCATCGTCCAATGTAAAATCTTCTAACGTTAACCTCTCAGTAGTTATCATTTGTCAAACGCTCCTACATCGGGCATTTGTTTGTCCAAATCCATAAACTTCGTGTGTTCCTTGTCGAATAAAGTATCCACAGTTCCCGTTGGACCATTTCTGTGTTTTGCGACGATAATTTCTGCGATGTTTGGCTTGTCCGTTTCAGGATCGTAATAATCATCACGATACAACATCAACACAACATCCGCGTCTTGTTCGATCGCCCCAGATTCACGAAGGTCACTCATAACTGGTCTGTGGTTTGGTCTTTGGTCAGGCGCACGTGACAACTGACTCAACGCTAGAATCGGGCAATTTAATTCCTTTGCCAATCCTTTGAGTCCTCTTGAAATCGTGGAGATTTCTTGTTGTCTGTTCTCATTTCTGGAGTTTGTCGTCATAAGTTGCAAATAATCTATAATCACCAAATCCAATTCGCCACGCGCTTTTAGTTTTCTGCATTTGGAACGAAGCTCATTCAATGAAATCGATGAAGTATCATCGACATACATATTTGTTTCTGCTAATAATTGTGCTGCTTGTCCGAGATTGGTCCACTCAGTAATTTTACCAGACACAAGTTCTGACAGATTAATGTTACTAAGCGCAGACAATAATCTCTGAGTCAATTGCATCTTACTCATTTCAAGAGAAAAAACCGCGACTTGATGCTTGACACTAGCCTTGTATGCAATGTTAAGTGCAAGTGATGTTTTACCCATTGCAGGACGCGCTGCAAGTAAAATCAAATCCGATTTTTGAAGACCTGAAAGTTGTCTATCCAAGTCAATCAACCCAGTCGTAACGCCAGTTAATTGTCCTTGGCTCATACTCATTTCGCCGATCCTTGCAAGAGTTGGCTCCAACATTTCTTGAATTTTAACCAAATCTTGGTGATTTCTATTCTGACTGATTTTGAAAATATTGCTTTCAGCGTATTCTAAAACTTCGCCAACGGAATTGTTGGCAATGGACATATCAATCACATCTTGTGACACGCGCATCAAATTTCTGATAATCGCCTTGCTTTTGATAATATCTGCATAGTATTTTACATTCACAGCACTTCCTACAGCTTCCGAAATGCTTATAAGCTCATCAATCCCGCCGATAATTTCGTACATATTATTGGATTTTAATTTGTCTTCCAATGTAATATAATCCACAGGCTTTTTCTCATCAATTACTTGCAAAATCGCCTTGTAGATTTCTTGGTATTTCGTAGAATAAAAATCCACCGGCTCCACGATTTCTGCCGCATCATCCACAGCTCTCTCATCGATTATCATCGCACCGATTACACTTCGCTCAGCTTCCAAATCGCACGGCATAATATTTTGTTGATTTTCCATTACCTCACCGCCTTTCTATCGTGAATTCTAAAATTATTCTTTGTCTACAATTACTTCCAAGTTAGCGTTAATATCTGGGTATACCTTAACTATAACGCTAAATGTTCCCAAAGATTTGATGTTGTCTTTCATTTCGATTTTTTTCTTGTCAACATCCAAATCGTGTTGCTCCTTCAATGCTTTTTCGATATCCATTGAAGTGATTGAACCGAAAAGTCTGTCGCCTTCACCTGTTTTGGCGATAATCTTAACTTTTGTGTTTTCTATTTTTTCTTTCAATTCATTAGCGTTTTTGATGTTTTCTCTTTCAATAGCTCTTAATTCTGCTTGTTTTTCTTCCCAAATTTTGATGTTTTCTTTTGTTGCTTGTACTGCTAATTTATTTGGTAGTAGAAAATTTCTCGCAAAACCAGTCTTTGCATTAACCATTTCGCCAGCTTTTCCAAGCTTTTCTACATCACTAGTCAATATAACTTTCATCCGTATCCTCCTTGATATATTCATCAATTGCTTGTTTTATCTTCTCTTCTGCTTCATCCATGCTGCATTCTAATTGCGCACCTGCACTTGTAAGGTGACCTCCGCCCCCGACTTTTTCCAAAATCAATTGTACGGAGATTTTGCCCAAACTTCTCGCACTAACATGGATTTTATCTTTTATTTTCGCCAACACAAAAGAAGCTTCCACTCCCAAAATGTTGAGCAAATCATCTGCTGATTGTGCCGCAACCAAAATGGATTCGTCCACTTCTTCTTCCAATCTTCCGATGGCGATATTATCTTTATACATTTTCGATGAAGCGATTACGTCAGATTTTAGTTTGATAGTTCTCTCATCGTCCTTGAAAAGTTTCTTAACTCTGACACTATCTGCACCTTGTCTTTTCAAGATAGACGCCGCTTCAAAAGTTCTAACGCCTGTTTGATAGAAGAAATTCTTCGTATCCACAGTTATTCCTGCAAGTAATGCTTCTGCAACAATTTTTGGAATCTCTAGTTTTTCTGTCATATAAAATAACACTTCTGTCACCATTTCAGATGCACTAGAAGCGTAAGGTTCCAAATAAGTCAACGACGTTTCTTTAATATAATCGGAACTTCTTCTGTGGTGATCGATGACCACGATATTTTTCGCAATATCCATAATTTCTTGGCATTCAACAGAGTTTCTTCTGTGATTATCACAAATAATAACCAAACTATTGCTGTTACAATTTTCCTTAGCAAATGCATTCTTCACAAAATATTTCTTATAATCCGGTTTTTCTTCAAGAACTGAATTATAAATATTTTCGATTTGAGGGCCAACCTCATTCAAAATAATGTAGCATTCCTTGTTGTTAATCCTGCACGCTTCTAACATTCCCAAACTAGAGCCAATAGAGTCCATGTCTGGATTTTTGTGTCCCATAATGAACACGTTTGAGCTTTGTACTATAAGTTGCTTCAATGCATGTGACACAACTCTTGCCTTAACCTTGTTACGTTTTTCAACGGCCTTGTTCTTGCCACCGAAATATTTTAATTCACCTGTGTCAACCACTGCTTGGTCACCACCACGGCCTAATGCAACATCCAAACAAGATCTGGATTTCTCGTGAATTTCGTAAGGATTATCTCCAATAATTGATGCCCCAATACTCAAAGTAACAGGAACATTATTAGTGTTTTGGATTTCCTTAATCATATCCAATACAGAGAATTTTTGTTGCATAATATTTTCAAGCTCGTGTTTTTCGACAATCATTGAGAACTTATCTGATTCGTATTTTCTGATATACGCATTGTGTTCTCTCGCAAAATCTTGCAAAATATTTTCAACATCCGAGAACACTCTCGTTCTTTCCTCTTCCTTGATGCTGTTACGTGCTTCGTCGTAATTATCTATGAAAATATCGACAAGTCCCAGTCTTTTTTCATCCAAAAGCGTCACAACATCCATGAAAGCAGTGTTGTCGATTCCATAAAGCAAAGTCAAATCCTTGTCTTCACTATCTTTTATAGTAACAGGATAAAATCTGTAGTATTTGCCATCAACTTGAGTTTCATAATAATCCAAGTTATCTTCACTGTCTTTTACAGTCTTCAAATCCAGAATTTTTTCAACTTCATTATTGAAAATTTCAATCTCATCATCAGCCAAATCCTTAAAATAAGTGTTAAACCAACTAATTTTATTCTTATCGTTGAGAATCAAAAGTGGAAAAGGAACCTTGAATACAGCATTTTTTGTAATATCTGTAAACTCATTATTAAGATTAATAATCTTCTCCTCAACCTTTTTATTCTTATTATCGATGTATGTGTATTGATCCACAATCATAAAAGCCGAAGCAATAAAGGCCAAAGTTCCTATGATATTTTGAAAATAAAACAAAATCGCAGAAAGTATCACCAACAAAACTGCTTGTACAATCAAATGTTTAAGCGAATATTTAAGATCTTTCATTGTTTTCCTTCTTTCTCAAGTCTTTAAAGCTATTCAAAGCCCCTAAGAATGCCAAAATATAAATAAACGGTTGAATTGCAACAGAAACCAACACAGTCAACACCTTAAAAGGAGTCGATAATGATTTCAAATATGAAAACATCAAAGCAATTCCTCCCAATAAGTACGAACTAATTCCGAAAACCGACAAATTATACAATAAATAATTTCCCAAATCCTTATTCACAAAATAAACAATTCCCGAAATCAACACCAAGCCAACAATTGTAATTGTGAATTTCGTATCTATTCTGAAATCGTGAAACTGATGTTCCTTAGATTTTTGTGGAATATACACATTCAACACACTTGTATAAAAAGCGATAAGTCCCAAAATTGCATACACAGCTCTTACAATAAGCTTAGATGATTGTTCAAACATAATTTTAACAGACTTCATCAATTCCTCGTCCATCTTCACAGAACTCAAAACCTTCATGAAATCATTCAACTTTACGTTAATCACATCTGCAATCGACATATCTGCATTTAGTTTCAAAAGCAAATTCGTCAACAAAACAAAAACACAAATTCCAACGAAACTAATCGTTATAGCCTGTGTGTCATTGAATCCAGAACTTAGCAAATTCAAAATCGAATAAAACACCAAAATTATGTACAATCCGACAGGAATAGCAATCATAGGACTTGACACAACCAAACTCAACACAAAAAATATCCCGAAAGATATCAGAGCCAATCTGTTATCTTTTTCCAATCCTAACTTAATAAAATAAGAAGGCAACACAATAAATCCAAATGGAAATAAAAATAAGCTCACAACATAAATCATCAGAGCTTTTAATGAAATTTTCATTAAAGATTTATAATCAATCGTATTAATAATCCCACCTCCGTTATCATATTATTATATCATAAAATAACACAGAAATTTATATCCCACGGTGGCGATAAATCACGAAACTATCCTAATCTTAGCAGAAATAGAACATTTCTCACCGCTTTTCAGATCAAACTTTGAACCAACTGAATCTCTGTTCAAATTAGACACATAATAAGAACAATTTCCGTCCACAAAATCACTTGTAGATTCTAATTTGTATCCAGAAATCTCACTTACAATATTTGTGCTTTCCAATTTATTTTTCCAATCAATCACAACTGCTGAATTCATTTTAATTGTGTGGTCGGAATTATTAATCACATTTACATTCACGCCCACACTTTCATTTGTAAATTGATACACAACAAAACTTTCAATCCCCTCACTGACACATCTTAGAACACACATATCCTCAGATTCGCTCACAACATCGTATTCTTCATCTACGAAAAGACCATCAGTCGGATAACGAAAAGTCTTGTCCACACCGTAATTTGGAATACAGATTTTCAAATCATCAATCATATTTACATCGTCTATTTTAAAATGTTCGATCCTCGCACCAACACTGTTGATACAAATCTCCATATTTTTAATCTCATACAAAATTCTCATTTAATCACTTCCTTACATATATATACCCAAATGAGATTTGTTATTGCAATAAAACCTGCTAACAAAAGTCAAGCATAACCTGAAATTAATTTCAGGTTATTTGATTATTTGAGTAATTAAATTAGTGCATGGCAAACAAACCGAGTGTAATCAATCGGTTTTTTAGTGTAATTTTAGATTTTATGCTACTTTTAATTCTTGTTTTTGGGCTTTTGATTCCATAACTCTTGCATAGTAGATTCTTAAGAATTTATTTAATCCTGCAAATTTACATACTTTTTTTGCTTTTCCTTCTTTTTCTTTTTTTATCATGTACTTATATATTTCATTTTCTGGGTTTTTAGCACTCATCATACATTTCATTGTCTGGTAGCCTACTTTTCTTAGTATTGCGTTTCCTCTTTTACTTATTTTTCTTTGATCTGCTTTAAAGTTTCCTGATTCATATGGTGGTGCATCTATTCCTATAAAGGATATTAGGCTTTTTTTGTTTTTAAATTTTGATAGGTCTCCAAATTCTGCTACTATTTGTACTGCTAATTTTTCTGATATTCCTGAGAATTTTTTTGCTTCTTGATATTCTTCTAAGGGCTCGGATATTTCTATCATTTGTGATAAAATTCTATTTAGGATCTGATTTATTTGTTTTATCAGGTTTATTCCTTCTCTGATATTTGTTTCTATTTTTGAGTTATGGGAAGGTTGTGTTGAGATACTATCCTTTGCTAATTGGTAAATGGCTTTTGCTTTGTTTGCATTTGGATGGTATCTCTTTTCTTTTGCCCACCTTTTATATTCTTCTATAAATTCTTCTTCTGTTTTTTCTAATATTAGGTCTTTATGCCACCATTTTTCTAAAAAGTCTAAGAGTTTGTCTTTTGAAAAGTCTCCTGAATTATGTGGTATTAGTTTTTTTATGCCTGGAAATGTTTGATGTATTGTTTGATCTATATAGTTCATTTGATCGATTCTTAGCTCCATGTAATGTTGGTAGTTTCTGTTTAATTCTTTTAAGACTCTGTAGTTTTCTTCATCTACTTTGTATTCTTCTAATTCTTTCCAATACATTAGTCCATATTCTGCTATTTGTTTTGCATCCATCTTGTCATTTTTTGCTTTTCTAAAGTTTAATGCTCGGCAAAATTGTTTCAGTTTTAATGGATTTATTACTGTTACAAAGTATCCTCTATCTTTTAATTCATAAAGTATTGGTAGATGATATTTTCCTGTTGCTTCCATTGTTATTTTTACTTCTTCTTTTAATTTTTCTAGTTTCTCTATTAATTCTTCTACTTTTGTTTTTTTTAGAGAAACATCAAAGGGTTTCCAAATTATTTCGTTTCCTTGTTCTAATGCACAAACTGTTATTTTTTCTTTTGATATGTCTATTCCTACAGATATCATAATTTTCCTTCTTTCTTATTATTTTGTAGTTTCTACCTGCACCATTACACTCTTTTTAGCTTGTGACACGGACGTTTTGCCCAACCTGCTTAACCGAATATGAATAATGAAAAGGTAGTTGACAGTTTTATTGGCGGATGTTTAAACCCTAAAAGACGATCGTCATACTACTTCTTCATTATACAAAAATAGTGCAAGATAGAAATCACTTTCTTTCTTACACTATTTATGGTGCTAAAAAGGTGGTACACCACCACCTTTTGTTTACAATTCATGTTAAAAAGAATTGATACTAACTGTATTTCACAGTTTCAAAATTTAAATTTTTATTTGAGAATTCCATTTCTTTACTTTTTATATTTTCTTCATTAATTTGATTTTTTCATGTACTAGCTAGTTTTTTAATACCTAAATATCACCTTTAGTATATTAATTATTTAGACTTCAAATTATAACTTCTAGATGACATTAGTTCTACCAGGTAGTATATTTCTTTACTCAATCCATCTCCCACTTCAGGAAGTTTATATTTTTCGGGATAAAAGAACATTTCATTTTCTAAATCTTCATAATATTTTATGTCTTTAAACATTTCACTTTCAAATAATAATATTTTCAACATATCTTCTCTTGATTTTTTTTGAACAAGCAATTTAATTGCAAGACTATCAGATAAACCTTTATCGTTATACTCACATTTTAATGTTTGTATTAATGTTATTATTGATACAATTAACCCAACAAGTATAATATATCGTATCGGTCCTGATGAATTAATACAATATACAGCTAGAAAAATTATAAATATAATGTTCATAAGGTATCCGCTTATTGTTACAAACAAAAATTTCATGAAAAAATTATTTTTTGTAATTTCTATCGGAGAAATTATTAAAGTTCGGGATAGTGAATAATACTTTCTTTCAAAACTCCATCCATCTGCTCTTTTGAATATTCCATAATTACCAACCTGCATAGAAATCACATTCCAGCCCACTAAAGTAGCTGAAATTAAATGCCCTAATTCATGAACTAAATAACTAATTTTATAAGATAGGTATCCTACTAAGTAAAAAAGTATAAAAATAATAAATATTTTCACGATAAAATATTCTCCTCATATAATTGTTTGTATTTTAGATTTGTTTTCATTAAATCTTCATGCTTGCCTATTGAACTTACCTCCCCATCAACTAAAAAAACAATTGCATCGCTATTTTTTATAGTTGATAGTCTATGTGCAACTATAATTTTAATACCTTTGAAGTTTTCTAAATTTTTATATATTTTAGATTCTGTTTCTGCATCTATATTACTTGTAGCTTCATCTAGTATTAGAACTTTTGGATTCGATAATAATGCTCTTGCAAGTATTATCCTTTTTAAAAAGTTATTAAATTATTCCGTGTTTACGGGTTCAGGTCACTGTGATTGAGTCTATTTTTTCTTAAATTTTTTCCTATAGAGTAAATCCAATACCATAAATCCAACAAATCCACCTATGGTAATTATCATATCTATCATAGTGTCATAGACTGGAGTCTTGCCTAGGGCTATAGATTCTGCGACCCTTTGAGTATCATTGCCTAAGATATTATCAACGCTAAATTCAAAGACTTCCCACAAGGCCCCACAGCCCATGGTAGCTAAAAAAGTTAACAGGTACTTGACCCAGTTTTTTACTCCTCCTAGCTCCCTTAAAAATATGATATAGAGGCTTATACTACAAATGAAGCCAAAAAATCCATGCATCATGGTATCCCGCCACAAAAACAAGTCATAAAAGCCTAGGACTGAGCCGAATCCACTGTTAGAATTATAAAAAGTGCATAGACCATATTCAAAAACCAAAGCCTTTGCCTATCTATTATAAAGACTAATTTTGGTACTATAAAAACTACTAAGCCACTTCCTATCACTTGAAAAAGGGGCATTATTTCTACTTTGACCAAGATAAAATATAAAATAATAGCTATCAATCCTGCAAGGACTGTAATAACTTGTGGTAGGTATTTTAAAATTTTATTATTCCTCATAGCTCATCCTAATAATTAATTATATAAATTTACTGGCAAGCACTAGTATATTCCTTCTAGCTACATATTATTACCATCAAATAATTTTATATCTTTAACATGATTTTACCGTCTAAGAATATATCTTCACATTGATTAAATAAAAACTACCAGCAAAACTCAATTTATGCTCAGAGCCTAAATGAGATAATACTAGCATTTTTTTTATTAGTTTGTCGGGTATTACTTCACTCACCTCCATCATACCTGCTCTTTTATAAGTTGATATGATATAGCTTTTATTTAATTATCCCCTTGAAAAGTGGGATACGTTCATTTCTTAATATTCATTCCAACAACCATACCAAGAAGCATTCCTATCGACAGACCAATTCCTATATTATCTGAGTCTAATCCTATACTCACAGCCATTCCTAAACACATACCAATAGCCATACCTTCAGACATATAATTTCCTTCTAGCTTTTGATTCCTACTTTGTTTTTTTGATTTTTTCTGTGCCATGTTAATTGTAAGAAGAGCCAGTAGGCTTATGAGGATTACTGGCAATAAAATTTTAATAATATCCATGATCTTTATTTACTCCATAAATTCAATTTATCCCTTAGATTTATTATAACATTTATCAGATAATAATGTATACTTCTCTTAACTTATGGTTCTAATCGCTAATGGCTTGGCTCTTGAGACTTGTGAAAGTAAAAAAGACGAAAGATTATCTCTTCCGTCCTTGATTTTTATATTAAATTAATAAATTTTTGCTCCTGCTGGAATATTGGAATCTAACATTATTAGGTTTAGGAGTTCCTCTCCATCATAGTCGCATACTGCTGATAAGAGCATACCACATGATTCTTCTCCCATCATCTTCCTTGGTGGAAGGTTTACTACAGCTAGGAGGGTTTTTCCTACAAGCTCTTCTGCTGAATAGTTGTTTTTGATACCTGATAGGATTATCCTATCTTCTCCTGATCCATCATCTAGGGTGAATTTCAAGAGTTTCTTTGACTTAGGTACTTCTTCGCATTTTTTGACCTTGACTACTCTAAAGTCAGACTTGGAGAAGGTATCGAAGTCTACTTCATCTTCAAATAGTGGATCAACTTTTACCTTGGATAGGTCAATTTTTACGCTATCAGCTTGGCTAGCCTTGGCTTCTAGTTGGCTTTCTTTTTCCTTGCCCATTGGCTTCATTGTTGGGAATAGTAGGACATCTCTAATTGAGTGTTGACCTGTGAGGATCATTATAAGCCTATCGATTCCTATTCCAAGTCCACCTGTTGGAGGCATACCTACTTCTAGGGCATTGACAAAGTCATAGTCCATCATTTGGGCTTCGTCATCTCCAGCTTCTCTCTTGGCAACTTGGTCTTCAAATCTTTCTCTTTGATCAACTGCATCGTTTAGCTCAGAGAAGGCATTGGCAATTTCTGCGCCATTTATGAAGGCTTCAAACCTATAGGTTAGGCTTGGATCGTCTGCCTTTCTCTTGGCTAGTGGAGATATTTCTACTGGATAGTCTATGACAAAGGTTGGTTGAATTAGCTTATCTTCTACGAAGGCATCGAAGAATTCTGCTATGATTTCTCCCCTGGTGGATTTAACTTCAACATTATTTTCCTTTGCTACTCTTACAGCTTCTTCATAGTCTGTAATCTCGTTAAAGTCTACACCTGATTCTTCTTTGACTGCATCAATCATAGATATTCTCTTCCATGGAGCCTTTAGTTCTATAGTATTGCCATCAAATTCTACTGATGTAGTGCCTTTTACATTATTGGCTACAGTTTCTACTAGATTTTCTGTAATCTCCATCATATCTTCGAAGTCTCCGTAGGCTTGGTAGAGTTCCATTGAGGTAAATTCTGGGTTATGGGTTGCATCCATTCCTTCGTTTCTAAACATCCTACCTATTTCGTATACCTTATCGAAGCCACCTACTATAAGTCTCTTGAGGTATAGCTCGCTTGCAATCCTTAGGTACATATCTATATCAAGGCTGTTGTGGTGGGTTGTAAATGGTCTAGCTGTAGCTCCACCTGCTATGGTATTTAGGATTGGAGTTTCTACTTCCAAGAAGCCCTTTGCATCTAAGAATCTTCTGATTTCAGAGATGATTTTTGACCTTTGGACAAAGACTTCCTTTACATCAGGATTTACTATTAGGTCTAGGTATCTTTGCCTATATCTTAGGTCAGGGTCCTTTAGTCCATGCCATTTTTCTGGGAGCATTTGTAGGGACTTGGTGAGGAGGGTTGGAGTAGATGTTTCTACTGATATTTCTCCTTGGTTGGTCTTAAATACATTACCCTCGATACCAACTATATCTCCTATATCGTATTTTTTAACTTGGGTGAATTCATCGCCGATAACATTTTTACGGTTAACAATTTGAATTTGGCCAGTCTCGTCTTGGATATCCATGAAGGACATATTTCCATGTCCCCTCTTAGCCATAATTCTACCAGCAATCCTTACGGTTTGACCGTCATAGTTTTCAAAGTCATCTTTGATATTTTTTGAAGGTATTCTTCCCCTAAAGTTTACTTCCTTGTGGGGATCTCTGCCTTCAGCCTTGAGTTCTTCTAACTTATCCCTCTTGATTTTTAACATTTCGTTCGTATCTTTGTTATCAGCCATCATTTCTCCTTTATTTAATATTTTTAATTACGTAGAATATCTTTCCGTTAGGTGTTGTTACTTCTACCCTATCATTTATTTTCTTGCCTAAAAGGGCAGCACCTACTGGACTTTCATTTGATATAAAGCCTTCTAGTGGGTTTGATTCTGCTGTACCTACTATCTTGTAGTCATTTTCTTCGTCAAATTCTTCATCGTATACTGTTACTATATTACCAACGCCTACTTCGTCAGAATTTTCCTTAACTTCGATAGTCTTGGCATTTCTAATCATATCTTCGATTTTGGCAATTCTTGATTCAACTTCACCTTGTTCGTTTTTTGCCTCATCGTAGTCGGCGTTTTCTGAAAGGTCTCCAAAGCTTCTTGCTACTTTGATTTTTTCAGCGATTTGGGGACGCTTTTTGGTTTTTAAATATTCTAGTTCATCTTCAAGTTTTTCTAAATACTCTTTACTTAATATTACTTCTTTCTTCTCTGTCATAATTTTCCTCTAAATATCTCTCATATTCATCTAACAAGTCAAATATTTCTTGGCTTGTCTTAGTTTCATTTACTCTTTTCCTAAAGCTAGTCGCCTTGTCTAGACCCTTGATATACCAACCTACATGCTTTCTCATTTGGTTTACAACGAGCCTTTCGTCCTTGTAGGCAAGGGATAGGTCGTATTGTCTTTTTATGGTGGATAGGATTTCTCTAAAGCTAACCCTTCTTACCTCCCTACCTGCTAGATAGTCCTTGATTTGCCTAAATATAAAGGGGTTACCCATAGCTCCTCTGGCTATCATAACTCCATCAGCCTTGGTTTGCTCTAGGATATTTATGTAATCTTCAACTGTAAACACATCACCATTAGCTATAACTGGGATGCTTAGCTCTTCCTTAAGTTTTCTTATCTCATCCCACCTAGCCTTGCCCTGGTAAAATTGGTCCCTGGTCCTCGCGTGGAGGATTACATAGTCGACACCTGCATCTTCTAGGGCATGACCGACCTCTATATAGTTTATTGACTCCTCATCTATTCCCAGCCTATATTTTACGCTGACTACCTTATCTGTAGAGTCAACTAGGGTCTTTGCTATGGAATAGACCTTGTGGGGATCACTTAATAGGGCAGAGCCTTGACCGTTCTTAAATATCTTTGGGGCAGGACAGCCCATATTAAAGCATATCTCATCATAGTAGGGAAGGACGTTTATCTTATCCTTGACAACTTCTTCTATTATGTCTTCATCCCTTCCAAAGATTTGGATGTTTGACTTATGCTCAAGCTCACTATGATACATTATATCGCAAGTTGCCCTATTGTCATACCTTAGGGCATTTACTGAAACCATCTCGGTAAAGGTCTTGTCGGCTCCATTTTCTTCAGCTATTACCCTAAAGGCACTATCAGTAACTCCAGCCAAGGGAGCTAGCATGACACTTTTATTTTCCCTTGATTGACTCATAAATTATCCTTAATCCATCAAGCATAAGGTCGTGCTCTATTACGTCTATATACTTGCTCTCATTGGATATAAGCTCTGAAAAGCCTCCAGTTGATACAACCCTTATATCTTCTCTCTTGGTATTATATTTTTCTACCATTTCGTCTTCTATTACTTCGATTATCTTATCAATCATACCAATGTAGCCAAAAATTATACCAGCATTGATACTTGATGAAGTATCCCTGCCAATAGCAGAATCTGGCACTGATAATCTAATCTTAGGAAGCTTGGCAGTAGAACCAAAGAGTCCATCTTGGGCAATCCTGATACCAGGAGCAATAGATCCACCCAAATACTTACTATCTTCGGTCACAACATCAAAGGTAATGGCTGTACCCATATCTATTACTATGAGTGGGCCCCCATACTTGCTAAAGGCTGCCACACAGTCCACTATCCTATCAGCTCCGACTTCCTTTGGATTGTCATAGTCTATATCCAAGAAGGTTGGTGTGCTGGCATTGACTATGATAGCCTCCCTATGAAAGAGTTTCCTATTGGCACTTTGCCAATTGTATAAGACGTCTGGTACTACGCAAGATATAATAGAATCCTCGATAGAATCAATATCTATATTTTTAATTACCATCATATTAAATAAAGTAGCAACCAATTCATCGCTAGTTTTCTTTAAATCAGTCGCCACTCTAAATCTAGATTTTAAATTTTCTCCATCGAAAACGCCAATCATGGTATTGGTATTTCCTATATCAATTACTAATAACATTTACAAAACATCTCCAAAAAACTTATAATTAACCCTTATATAATACATCTATATGAGTAAATTTCAAGCTTATTTTCCTAATTTATACCTTCTTATAAGGGTATTTATTTCTTCGATGTCTTCTTTTCTAACCTTACTTGACTCTCTGCTTTCTCCCATCTTATCCTTGACTAAGAGAACTATGTCCCCGCTATCTGTATCAAAACCCCATTTCTTAATTTGCTTGTAGGTTGAGAACTTTGAATTAGCAAGGATCCCATTTTCTGCGACATAGATATTTAGTCTTGATGAGATATAGAATACTAGGGCCAACAAAAGCATAACCAAGGCTGTAAGTATGCTTTTATTGTTGCCTTGCTTGTAGCCATAATATACATTTACTCCACCAGTAATTACCAAAATTACTATCAAAATAATTTCAAAACTTGATATGGGTTTCTTGAAGGCCTTAACCTCGCCCTCTATATTTTTCTTAGCCAAAATATGCTTTACAATCCTATAAATGAAAAAAGCTACTATAAGTCCATATAATACAATAATCACTGAATCTAATGAGTTCATCCTACCTCCTAGTTTTCTTCTTCGTCACTGTCTTCATAAACTGATCTTTTCAAAACTCCTATGTAAGGGAGATTTCTATATAGTTGATTATAGTCAAGACCAAAGCCTACTACAAATTCGTTAGGTATCTTGAAGCAATACCAGTCAGGCTTTATGTCGACTACCCTTCTTTCCGGTTTATCCAAGAGGGTAACGATCTTTACATCCTTGGCATCTCTATTCAATAGGGTTTCCTTGGTCTTACTTAGAGTGTAGCCAGTATCAATTATATCTTCTACTATCAATACCTCCCTACCCTTTACATCAGTATCCAAGTCCTTTAATATTTTTACATTACCAGATGAATAGGTATTTTGATCATAAGATGATACTACCATAAAGTCCATATCTAGATCAACATCCAAATTCTTCGCAAGCTCTGTCATAAACATAACACTGCCCTTAAGGATACCCACCAAGAGAAGCTCATCCTTATCCCTATAGTATTCGTTTATGGTCTTAGCCAGTTGCTTAATCTTAATCCTTAGGCTCTCTTCATCTATCAAAACCCTATCAATTAATTCGTCATAATTTCTTAACATATCCTACCTCTATCCTAACAATATTTTTAATCTTAGAACTAACCTTATAATCTTCTCCCATTCTCAATGGTACTACCCATATTATATCAGAAGCTGAAGTTATTATAGGTAACTTGTCCCTATCCTTTCTATCTATCTTGCTATCTATAAGAAAGTCCTTAAGTTTTTTGGACTTAGTCATACCCAAGGGCTTAAACCTATCCCCATTTCGCCTATATCTAACCTTCAAAGGAAAGTCTAGTTTGTCATAATCAAAATAACCTACGTTCCTATCGGAAGTCGGCTCATAGGAATTAACTTTACTAGCCTTGATAGTATAAGGACCAAAGCCTACCTCACCATCAAGGTTTAGCTCTACCTCGTCTTCGATATAATCTTGACCTCTTTTTTCCATTAAGAGTTCATAATAATTATATGACTTATAAAATGTAATATCATCTTTTATGATAGATTTTCCTGTATCAAGATTTACTAGCCTATCAAAAGATTCTATATTGTCCTTGGATATATCATTAAGCTCACCCTTAATTTTTTCTATACCTTGCCTTAGGATGGCTGTCCTTGTGGCCTTATCACAGCTATCAAAGCCTTCCCTATCAAATTTCAAGAAAGTCTCATCATTGCTTATAAGGATATCATCATAAATCTTTCCCACGTAAGCCTTACTTATCTCTAGCTCATCCCTTGCTATATCTGATAAATTGACCAAGGCTTTTTTAAAGTTTGGATTAATCTTCTCGATAGCCGGTATTATATCAAGTCTTAGCTTATTTCTAGTGTACTCATCCATAAGGTTGGTCTGGTCTATGGCGTAGGGGATTTGCTCTTGGTCAAGGTATGATAGGAGGTCGGACTTTTTAATATCCAAGATGGGCCTAATTATGGAGCCATTTTTGTAGGACATGGCTGTAAGTCCCTTGATACCAGTCCCCCTAATAATCCTCATAAAAACGGTTTCTGCTTGATCGTCAAAGGTATGGGCTACTGCAATCTTCCCCTTGGGATACTTGGCTAAAACCTCCTCAAAGAAGTCATACCTGAGCCTTCTCCCAGCATCTTCTGGGGACAACTTATTCTCCCTAGCATAATCATCCATGGACCTCTGTCTAATCTCGACTTTAAGATTTAGGGTCTTGGCCCTTTCTTCAACAAGCTTTTGGTCCATGATAGCCTCTTTTCTGTGGAGGTGGTTTAGATGAGCGAGGACTATATCAAATCCAAGCTCGTCCTTTATGGAATTAAGGGCTGTGATTAGAAACTCACTATCTGGGCCACCACTTGCTCCTACTACTACCGTATCCCCCTTTTCGATAAGGTGATTATCTACAATAGTCCTTCTTACCCTATCAATTATTTTCATCTTCGTAAACCACTTCAGATTTCTTGACCATATTTAGTCTTTCCCTGGCAATTTTTTCCTTGAACTCGTCTGTATTCCTATTTTTATAATCGTCCTTGAGGCCTTTAATTTCCTTATCAAGCTCGTCCTTCTTGGCTTGGGTAGATGCTATATCCTTATCAAGGCTCGCCATTTGCTTTTGATAATTTTGATTATAAATACTTAGGAAACCAAAGGCTAGAACCAGGACAGATACAATTGTCAAAAGAAATCTCTTGTTTTGCCTTCTTCTTCTCCTAAAATAAGAATTTTTCCTAGTCATCAATTACCTCATACATCTCATCTGCATTAGCCTTCTTGGCCCCATCTATCAAGGATAAAACCCTAACCTTTAGCCTTGACTTGCCGAAGATGACCTCTATCTCATCTCCCTCATTAACAATAGAACCTGGCTTAGCATACTTGCCATTAAGAAGAACCCTGTCATTCTCACAGGCTTCCTTAGCAACTTGTCTTCTCTTAATAATTCTTGCATTTTTTAAAAATTTATCAATTCTCATACATATATCTTACTTTACTAATGATTAATGGCAAAATCTTAGACGGTATCTCTTATGATTCTACTTGGTCCATTAAAGAAAAATAAGGCTAGTCAAGTATAATAGACTCATGATGATATTCCATGTAGATTGCGATGCCTTTTATGCATCCTGTGAAGAAATAAGAAATCCAAAACTAAAAAGCAAGCCCCTGGCAGTGGGCGGCCTAACCAATAAGTCTATCATAACAACTGCCAACTACAAGGCTAGGGAATACGGCCTCCATAGTGCCATGCCTATCTTTATGGCAAAAAAACTCTGTCCAGACCTAGTAGTCCTCCCAGTAGACCACCCCTACTATGAAGAAAAATCATCCCAAGTCTTCTCCCTTGTAGAAAAATATGCAGTAAGAATGGAAAAAGTCTCCATAGACGAGGCCTACCTCTTGGTCGATGTCGACTCCTTCGATATCACTCCCCTAGACCTTGCCATAAAAATCCAAGACGAAGTCCTTACTAAGAGCGAGATTTCTATCTCCATCGGCATATCCTACAACAATTTTCTAGCAAAAATCGAAAGCGATTGGAAAAAACCTAGGGGCATCACTCAAATAAGGGAAGACCAACTTGATACCTTTCTCCCAGACCTCCCCATAGAAAAAGTCCATGGCATAGGAGCAAAGACTTGCAAAAAACTAAACGATATAGGAATCTATAAGGTAAGAGATTTATTAAAGCTAGACAAGGACTTCCTTAGAGAAAACTTCGGCAAGCAAGGAACCTATATCTACAATGTAATAAGGGGGATCGACAAAAGAAGTGTAAACCCCAACAGGAAAAGAAAAAGTATAGGCAAGGAGCAGACTCTAAGGACTAACACCAAGGATATAAAGACCCTAGAAAAAATCCTAGAAGACCTAGCCCAAAAAATCGAATCCTACATGGTCAAGAAAAACCTAAAAGCCAAGACCTTAACCCTAAAAATCAAAGAAGACAACTTCACAAGCCACACCAAGTCCATCACCCTCCAAGAATATATCTACAAAAAAGAAGAAATCTACACCGAGGCAGCTAGCCTACTAAGGTCAATCCTCAAAGATAAAACCCTAAGACTAATAGGCATCTCCCTATCAAACCTCGCCAATAGAAACCTTGACCAACTTACTTTTTTGTAAAAGAAAAGCCGGCATGAGCCGGCAATATTATTATTCTTCGCTATTTTCAGTCTCGCCCTCTTCGTCATCTGAGATTTCGAATCTGGCACGGACTTCTTTTTCAACTTGAGCCATTATTTCTGGATTATCTTCTAGGTATTGTTTTACATTTTCCCTACCTTGGCCGAGTTTTTCGCCCTTATAGGAGAACCATGACCCAGCCTTTTCTACTATGTCTTCATCAACTGCTGTATCTAGGAGAGTACCTGATTTAGAAATTCCCTTACCATACATTATGTCAAATTCAACAACCTTGAAGGGTGGTGCTACCTTGTTCTTTACAATCTTTACCCTAGTCCTTGATCCTATTGAATCTTCTCCTTGGGTGATTGTCTTTATCCTTCTGATATCAAGTCTTACTGATGAATAGAACTTGAGGGCACGTCCACCTGGTGTTGTCTCAGGAGAACCAAACATTACCCCTACCTTCTCCCTAAGTTGGTTAATAAAGACAACTGTAGTGTTTGACTTAGATATAACTCCTGTGAGTCGTCTTAGGGCCTGACTCATAAGTCTTGCTTGGAGACCCACGTGGCTATCTCCCATCTCTCCTTCGATTTCGGCACGAGGCACGAGGGCTGCTACTGAGTCTATGATAATTAGATCAACTGCCCCACTCCTTACTAGAGATTCTGCTATATCAAGTCCTTGCTCCCCTGTATCTGGTTGGGATAGGATTAGGTTATCTATATCAACTCCTAGGTTACGGGCATACTCTGCATCTAGGGCATGCTCAGCATCTATAAAGGCTGCTGTGTGACCTGATTTTTGATCTTCTGCTACTACATGGAGGGCAAGGGTGGTTTTACCAGATGATTCAGGTCCAAAGATTTCTACAACCCTACCCCTTGGTAGGCCTCCTATACCTAGGGCCACATCTAGGTTAATAGCTCCAGTAGGTATAGCTTCGATTGAAACCTTAGGAGCTTCGCCCATCTTCATTACAGCCCCCTTACCATATTTTTTCTCGATGTTTTTAAAAGCCTGATCGAGAGCTTTTTGTTTGTCACTGTCCATTTTATCTCCTTGCTTGTTAAATAGTATACTAATATTACTATATAGTTTTTTGGAATTTATTAAAGGGACAGTCGCTATGATAAATTACAAACTAATTTTTCTCTTGCACATATCAGCTGTGTAGGCATCATGGGTTACTACAATTATGGTCTTACCTTCCTTATTTAATTCCTTGAGGGTCTCCATTACATATTCCTTATTTTTATTATC
>JALEUV010000031.1 GCA_022780515.1 Anaerococcus sp.
GAAACAGAAAAAAGACACTACGCTCACATCGATGCTCCAGGCCACGCTGACTACGTTAAAAACATGATCACAGGTGCAGCACAAATGGACGGCGCAATCATCGTAGTAAGTGCAGCTGATGGTCCAATGCCACAAACAAGAGAACACATCCTACTAGCAAGACAAGTAGGCGTTCCAAAAATCGCAGTATTCCTAAACAAAGAAGATCAAGTAGACGATCCAGAACTAATCGAACTAGTAGAAATGGAAATCAGAGACCTACTAAACGAATACGATTTCGACGGAGACAACTGTCCAGTAGTAGTAGGATCAGCCCTAAAATCCCTAGAAGAAGGTGGAGAAGGCCCATGGTCAGATAAGATCCTACAACTAATGGATGAAGTAGACGAATACTTCGACATTCCAGAAAGAGACAACGACCTACCATTCCTAATGCCAGTAGAAGACGTAATGACAATCTCAGGAAGAGGAACAGTAGCAACAGGTAGAGTAGAAAGAGGAACACTAAAAGTAGGCGATTCAGTAGAAATCGTAGGACTAACAGAAAAAACCAGCCAAGCAGTAGTAACTGGAGTAGAAATGTTCCACAAATCACTAGACCAAGCAGAATCAGGAGACAACGTAGGAGTTCTATTAAGAGGAGTACAAAGAAACGAAATCTCAAGAGGACAAGTACTAGCAAAACCAGGTTCAGTAAACCCACATACAGAATTTGAAGGACAAGTATACGTACTAACCAAGGAAGAAGGAGGAAGACACACCCCATTCTTCTCAGGCTATAGACCACAATTCTTCTTTAGAACAACAGATGTAACAGGAGATATCCAACTAGAAGATGGTGTAGAAATGGTAATGCCAGGAGACAACGCAACCTTCAAGATAACTCTACAAAAGCCAATAGCTCTAGAAGAAGGACTAAGATTCGCAGTACGTGAAGGTGGAAGAACAGTAGCATCAGGAGTTGTTACTAAGGTTGTTAAGTAATAAGTAGTAGATAAAATTTAGCTGACCCTAGGGATTGGGGTCAGCTTTTTTTAATAAGAAAAGAATAAGGAGTTCAAATGAACAAAAAAACAATAACCATAATGCTTGCCTATGTAGGAGTATTGACGGGGGCAGGTCTGGCATCTGGTCAAGAACTACTCCAGTACTTCGTATCCCTTGGTGTTCCAGGACTTATTGGAATTGGAGTTGTAGCTATCCTACACATGCTAATAGGTGGAGTAATCCTCCAACTAGGATCCCACTATATGGCAAATGATCATAGTGATGTATTTGACGAAATAACAAACAAATTCATAAGCAAATTTTTGGACTTATCATTAATATTTACTTGCTTCGTAATAGGCTTCGTAATGATAGCAGGAGCAGGATCTAACCTAAACCAAGCCTTTGGAATAAAAAACTGGGTGGGATCAGTAATCTGTGCTCTTCTTGTAATCGGTGTAGGAATGCTAGACTTTGACAAAGTAAGCAAGGTTATAGGTTCCTTCACACCACTTATAATTATCTTTACCTTGATAGCTAGTATCTATACCTTCATAAAATACCCAATGAACTTTGACCAACTAGAACAAATTGCCCTACAAGTACCATCAACCTTCGATAATGTAATTATATCAACCATAAACTACTTTGGTCTATGTACCATGACAGGAGTATCCATGGCCTTTGTCCTAGGTGGGGATGAATTTAACTCCAAAGAAGCCCTAAAGGGAGGAATATTTGGTGGACTAATAGTAGGAATTTTAGGAATTCTAATAGCCCTAACCCTCTTTTTAAGAATAGGAGAAGTAGCTACCCTAGATATCCCAATGCTCTATGTAGTAACAAACATAAACAGAATCCTAGGCTTTGTAATGTCAATAATAATCTTTGGAATGATCTTCAATACAGCGGTATCACTCTTCTATGCACTAGCTAGGAGATTCTCCAATGGAGATGAAAAGAAATTTAGAATCCTCCTAATAGGAATAACCCTAGTAGGATTTCTACTAAGCTTTGGAGGCTTCAAACAACTAGTTTCATTATTTTACCCAATAATAGGCTATACCGGAATGGTATTACTAACAGTCTTAGTCTTGTCCTATTTTAGAGAAAAAGAATCAATAAATGTAGAAATGAAAAAAAGATATGCCATCAGCCACTTCATGAGAAAAAAACTTGATGATGACAAAGTCTACACCAGAAAAGATAAGAAAAAATTAGAAAAACTAGTAGACTCTTCAATCATCGATAATGAAGTAATAAAAGAAAAGGCTGAAGAAACAGTAAAAGAAGCCATAGAGAACGAAAGTGATGACCAAGATTAAAATTTATAGGAATCTATCAACAGCCCATATTCCAAGCAAGGATTAGGGTTGTTTTTTATTATTCAGATATAAAATATATATTTAATCTTATGAAAAATAATGCTAAATAAAAAAAATACTTAACCAAGTCATATTTCTATAACTATATTTTGGTGTTAAATTAATATTTCACATTGGTAATTGGTAGTATCAAAAGCTTGTCATATTGCAATAGGAATAACTGAAAAAGAAAATAGAGAAAACATAGGCTTAGATCTAAGTGTTAGAGGAAGTGAATATTCATGGTCAAACTTCTTTGAATATTTAAAAGCTAGAGGGCTATCTGGACTTAGAATGCTAATATATTATGCTCATAAAGGCCTAGTAAAAGCAATAAAAGAAACATTCGTAAATGTAATATAGCAAAGATGTCAGGTTCATTTCTTAAGAAATATCCTATTAAAAGCCCCAAAGAAAAACACTGAAGAATTTAGAACTGATATCAAAACACTATTTAAAATCCAAGATATCAACTTGGCAAGAAAAATGAAAGAAGAAATCTTCTTAAAATACGAAAACTAAAAGAAATTTCAAAACTCTTTAAACACCCTAGATGAAGGATTTGAAGATGCCTTTGCATATTTAGCTAATGATATAATTCATAGTAGACTTAAATCTACAAATTGCTTAGAAAGATTAAATCAAGAAGTTAGAAGAGGTGAAAAAGTGATTAGGATATTTCCTAACGAAGATTCAGCTATACCATTAATATCTAGCCCGTCGGCTTTTGGAGACCAATCCTCATTGATATCAATGAGGACCTCCTAACATCTTATAAATTATATATTAGAATGTGATAATAATTATTGTACTAGATGAATTTACACAAGATTTTGGACTTGACTAAGTATAATGAGTACAATATAATACAGGATAAAATTATGGACGAGTTTATTATTTTAATTCCAGCCCTCAACCCTCCCAAGGAAATACTTAGATCCTATCTTTATGAATTAAGAAATATGGGCTTTTCTAGGATTCTTTTGGTAAATGATGGGAGTAGGGCGGAATACGATGAATTTTTTGACAAATTAATAGATGAAGGCTTTGATGTCTTTATCCATTACAAGAATTTTGGTAAGGGAAGAGCTTTGAAAAATTCTTTTAATTACATATTAAATAATTACGAGGACTTTTCCTATGTAATTACAGTTGACTCCGACGGTCAGCACAAAGCAAGTGATGTCCAAAATATTGCAAATATAGTTAAAAAAAGCGATGTAGCTATGTATTTGGGCTCTCGTGACTTCAATGAAGAGGGTGTACCTTTCAAGTCATCTTTCGGTAACAAGACTACTAGTTTTATTTATAAACTTATGTTTTACGATAAGATAGGGGATACACAAACAGGACTTAGGGCAATTCCTAAAGCCTACCTTGCTGATTTCTTAGATCTTCCTGGTGAAAGGTTTGAGTATGAGATAAATATGCTTATTAATTCATCTCAAACTAAGAAGAAAATCATAGAAATACCTATCGAGACTGTTTATTTTGATAATAATAGCGAGACCCACTTTCACCCCATCAAGGATTCTTTTAAGATTTATAGGGTCATGCTTGGAACTTTCTTTAAGTTTATCATCTCATCCCTATCATCTTTTCTTGTAGATATAGGAGCTTTCACAGTTCTTACTAAGCTTTTACCAAGCATCTTGGCTACATCTAGTAAGGTGATCTGGGCATCTACCGCACTTGCGAGGATTGTCTCAGGTATTTTCAATTATAATGTAAATAAGAACCTGGTTTTTGCTGATGATAAGAAAGAGAAGTCAAAGTTTATAAAGTATGTATCTTTGTGGCTTTGCCAATTGATACTTTCAGCATTTTTTGTAGATATGATATTTGAAAGAGTAAATATGAATGCAAGTGTAATAAAGCTTATAGTTGATACAATTATTTTCTTGCTTTCTTTTACTATACAGAATAAGTTTATTTTTAATGGAAGTGAATAATGATATATATTATTTTAATAATACTAGGATTTTTCGGTTTTTCTGCATTGATTAGGGAAAAATTTGCTTTGGATATATACTTTATACCATTTGCCTATTTTTCGGTCATTAGCAGTCTAATCTATATTTCTGCTTTACTTGGATTCATGAAAATAGGAAGCTACTTTTTCCATTTTGTCTTTGCAGTTATTTGCTTATATTATGGATTTACAAAAATAGTCGTCTTTAGAGACTTTATTAATTATTGGATATTAGTTCTAATTGGGATTTTTATTATCCTTTACTTAAAAAATGAGCAATTCCTCCACTATGACGATTTTAGTCATTGGGGTTTGATTAGTAGATTTTTGATTAGTCATGATAGACTAAATTTCGGATCTGATAAGCTTATAACCTTTACTTCTTATCCCCAAGCTAGTGCTTATTTTATTTATGGATTAACTAGACCTCTAGGATTTTCAGAGCCCTTTTGTTTTATGGCTAACGCCTTTGCGGTTTTGGCAGGTTATTTTCCTATTTTTAAGAAAAGCAAAGATAATCGATATATGACACCTGTATTTATCATTTTTTCAATATATATATTAATGGACAATGTTCAGATAAACAGCCTTTTAGTAGATAGCTTGCTGGCAACAAGTGGTTTTTCTTTGTTAGCATTTATTAGCGAATATGATTTTATTGAGAATAAAAATTTACTAATTATTTTGTTGCCTATGATTATATCAGTAAGTCTAATAAAGAATTCAGCCTTATTCTTTGTTGTTGTAGCTGCCTTATACATGCTTAAAAAATATTGGAGAGCTAATAAGTTTGTAGCTGGATTTCCTCTTCTTATAATGTTTTTAGCCAATAAGTCTTGGTCTATTCATGTTAAAAAAAACTTTAACGACTTAGGTAAACATAGTATGAGCTTTTCTTCTTACAAAAAAGGTTTATTAGACAAAAATATGTCAACCATTTTTAAAATAAGTTCTAATTTTATTAAGGCGATTTTTGAGGAGAGAATTCTTCTTATTTTATTTATATTCCTTGTAGTTACTTATTTTATTTATAATAAGGATAAAGTATATAAAAACTTACTTATTTTTGTAGTTTGTGTATATTTTAGCTATCAATTAGGTAATTATTTGATGTATATCTTTTCAATGCCAAGTGGAGAGGCAGTTAAACTTGCAGGTTATGGTAGGTATGTAAAAACTATAAGATCATATCTCTTACTCATGAGTGTTTATTGGATGCCTTTTGATAAAAATAAAATTATAACTGTAATTATGGCGGTATTTATGGCTAGTTTATCTTTTACTCCTATAAAGAAATTAAATTACAAGGATGAAAATAGAAAAATCTATGCTAGTAACAAGGAAAAATTATCTGAAGCAAAAATTACTGGCGAGAATAAGAGAATTCTAGTTAAGATGAATGAACAGGATAAGTCATCATACTATTATTTTATGGCTAGATATCTCTATGATACAAATGATGTGCGAATTACCTACCCCGAAGATGATAACAATTATAATATTAGTGATTTTGATTATTATATAGATATTACTAGTAAGTAATAGTGGAGAGCTTTTTGCTCTCTCAGAGCGTTGACAAACCCACTAATAAACTGGGCCTGTAGACTCTTGTTCTATGTTTATTCTAAAATATATTATTTTTTCAAATAATAGGGTAAATATTTTTGTAAATGGAGGGAAATCACCCCAATCGCCATCTAATCTATCTAGCAATTTTGCTAGTTTTTTCATATTTAAGCACGCAAAAGTGAGTGCTGCTTTCATACTCATTTTTGCTTTGCCTACCATATTGGTATATCTGAAGCTATGGTATTCTTTAGCACTTCCGAATTGTCGCTCTATTGTTTCTTTTCTCTGTTTGTATTCAGCTTTTCCCTCTTTGGTTAGTCTGTACCATTCACAGTAGTCTATGTAGCCTTGCCAAAT
>JALEUV010000055.1 GCA_022780515.1 Anaerococcus sp.
CCCCCTTTGCTGAGGTGGCAGAGGGCAGGTTTTTTTGTTTCTTTTTTCTCGTAAAAAAAAGAAAGGTCTTAAAGGTTTTATGGTTTTGGTCGGCACTGCCGACAGCCTCGCAGAGCACACACTTTATGAATATAAAGTATAATGTGTTTATACTTTACATGGAAGTTAATACCGAAATGACTCTTGAAAAGGTGGTGTCTACTATGTCTATGGTTGTTGCTAGAATGGAAAAAATGAAAGCAGAAAATCTTATAGGAATTGGAAATCATAATCAAAGAAAAACAAAAAATCATTCAAATAAAGATATAGATCCTTCTCTATCAAAATTAAATTATGACTTAGTAAATCGTACTGAAAATTATAAAACTGATATTGAAAATTTTATAAATGAAAATAAATCTACTACAAGAGCAGTAAGAAAAGATGCAGTTTTAATTAATGAATGGATTATAACCAGCGACAGAAAGTTTTTTGAAAATCTATCTGATGAAGAAGTAAAAAAGTTTTTTGTATCAGCTAAAGAATATTTTGGAAATGAATTTGGAGAAGAAAATATTAGATATGCAACTGTTCATCTAGATGAATCAACTCCACATATGCATATGGGAATAGTTCCATTTGATAAAGATAAAAAATTATCTGCAAAAAGAGTTTTTAATCGTGAAACTCTTAGAGATGTTCAAGAAAATTTACCTAAACATTTACAAGAAAAAGGTTTTGAAATTGAAAGGGGTCTTGAAGGATCTGAAAGAAAAAATTTAACTGTACCAGAATTTAAAGAGTTAAAAGCAGAAGAAAAAGAGATTGAAAGAATGATAGAAAAAAAGAAAGAAGAATTAAAAGCCTACACCAAAGAAAACAAAATTGATAAAGAACTTGATATAACACCATTAAAAGAAATTAAAGATGTTGAGATAAAAACTGATGAGAAAAATTTATTCGGAATAAATAAAACTAAAACTGTAAAAGAATGGACTGGTAATATAATTCTTTCAAAAGAAGATTATTTAAAAATGAATAAGGCTGTAAAACAAGGACTAGAGTCGCAAAAAAAGCTTAATGATGTTTTAAATACAGATACCTACAAAGAAAATATACAGTTAAAAAATGAATTAAAAGAAGCTTATTCTATTTCAAATGATCATGAAGATAAAATAAAAGCCTTACAGAAAGAAAACATTACTTTAAAAGCCACTATAAGCGATTTAAGAGAAGAATTAGAGTTAATATATATTTCTACTAGGGATTTCATTAAAGAGCATACAGACGATTTAAAAGCCTTTAAAGATATATTCAAAGACTTGGTCTACTCTGTATCTGAAAAAATGAATTTAAGGAATAAGAATAGTCAGTTTAAAAAAGAGTTTGAAAAGGAATTTATAGATAAACCTAAAATTACTTTAAGTGAGTTAAAAAATATTTCTAAAATGAAAAAAGAGAATGAAAGAATGAATGAAAGAGAAAATAATTTAAATAAAAAAAGAAGTGGAAGATCAAGATAAAAAAAGACCTAAAAAGGTCTTTTTTTTGAACGAGTGAAACGAGTTCTTTCTTATCTTGATACTATAGAAATAACTAGATACTATAGAAATAACTAGTATTTAAGTTCTGATGTCTAAAAGGCTTGTAACTACTGGGTTTTATTAAGATTTATACCTTGTTTTTTTGAATATTATTTCTAGACAGAAAAACAAACCAGGAGGAATCAAATGACCCAATTACATTTTACGATTAGTTCAGAAGATATTCGAAGTTTAATTAATGAATCTGTCGACAACAAAATCGCTAGATCAATCCTAACAAAAGTTTTTAACCAGCTTATGGAAAAAGAAAGAGACGAATACTTAGAAAATGAAGCTTATCAAAGAGATCCTAATAGAAAAACTTACCGTAATGGATACTATGATCGTGCCTATACAACAAAAATAGGTAGCATAACTCTTAGAGTTCCCAGACTAGAGATGGAAATTTTTCTACTGAACTTTTTGAAAGATATCAAAGAAAAGAACTTGATAAAGATGTAAATTAATGGCGTAATAGAGACATAAGTATAATTAAATACCCATATCTTCTAGTAGAAGTAGTTTACATAAAAGCAAGAGAAAACAGGAGAGTAGTATCTAAAGCTTACCATATTGCAATAGGAATAAGTAAAAAAGGTTAGCGTGAAATACTAGGTCTAGATATAAGTCAAGGAGAAACAGTAAGTAGTTGGTCCAATTTCTTTGAATATTTGAAAAAAAGAGGGATATCAGGACTTAAGATGGTAATAAGCGACCCACACAAAGGTTTAGTTAGGGCAATAAAAGAATCTTTCACAAATGTTTCTTGACAAAGATGCCAAGCACATTTTATTAGAAATATATTAGAAAAATCACCAAAGAAAAATACGGAAGAATTTAGAGCCGATGTTAAAGCCTTATTTAAAATCAAAGATATCAATTTAGCTAGAAAAGTTAAAGATGAAATTTTCAACAAATATGAAAAAGATAAGAGATACGAAGCAAGTCTAAA
>JALEUV010000060.1 GCA_022780515.1 Anaerococcus sp.
ATTCATAGTCATAGGAAGTAACCTCAGCAGATATCGGACCCTCGACAAAAGATGCTATCTCAGAAATTACTTCCTTAAAATCTCTCCCCTCTTTTTTGATAAGAGAAGGATTAGTAGTAACCCCATCACAAAGTCCCAAATTACAAATTCTACGAATCTCATCAACATTCGCCGTGTCTAGAAAAAACTTCATAACTTACTCCTTAAAAATATAAAATTGGATTCAAACAACCTCATAAACTATATTTAACTCAAACAATTCTTTCCTGTCCTTTACAATCTTATCTTTTCTAGAATTCACACTATTAGGTATAAATTGAGGCTCTATACAAAAGCCCTTTCTAGCTTTTCTAACCTCACTTTCAATGATATTGCTCCCTGTATAAAATTGAAAAGCTTCTTGGTCAGAATAAATATTTAGAACAATATTCTCATGTGAGACTCGGGCAAGTTTAATTATATCTTTATCCTTAGAATCACTGATATAATTTATATCATAGCCATAAGTTCCGATAGGAGAATTTTTAAATTTATTCATCATATCACTTAAATAGCTTCCTTTTCTAAGGTCAAATTCTGTCTGATTAACGCTGTCAATAGATCCAATAGGAATTTTTTCTTCATCAAAAGGAGTATATTTTGAACTATAAATTGTAAACTTATGGTTATCCACAGTATCATCATCACTCAAATTAAAATAAGTATGATTAGTGATGTTCATAATAGATTTCTTATCTGAATTAGAAATATATTTTATTTCTACCTTATTAGAATTAAGTCTAAATTGAGCCTTCACATCGCTTAAGAAGGGGTCGGCTTTATAAAGGCTCAAAACTATTAGATCATTGTTAATTATTTCCTCAGTCCAATATTTTCTATCAAAACCATATTTCCCAGAATGAAGATTAGAGTTTCCATCATTTTTCTCCCAAATCATTTTCTCTCCATCTATTACAAATTCAGCGTTTTTTATTCTATTGGCATTTGGTCCTATTGTAGCACCATAGAAATTCTTATCTTCTAAGTACTTTTCATTACTTTCATAATTAAGGACAATATTTCTCTCATGTTTTTTAGAATAAATTTCTTTAATCCTTGCCCCATAATCGATTAGTGTAATCCTTAGATAATCATTCTCTATAGTAAATTCTTTCATATTATAGCTCCTGCAATTTCTTATAAACATCTTTTAAAGATTTATAGGTGCTTCTATAAATATCATAGTATTTACTATATTCTTCATGATAACCTTGATTGTACATATATTTTTTATCATTTTTTATTGCAATATTAACTGCACTTTTTATATCATTATATCTTTTTGATCCTACAGATGCCAATATAGCAGCTCCTAATGTTGTACCTGATCCCTCTTTTAAAGTATAAGTATCCAACTTAAAATTATCACTTATCATTTGGCAAAGGATTTTACTCTTACTTCCTCCTCCTGTTAATGCCATTTCTTTAATATTAACATTAGCAGTTTCCCTCATAGCATCTAGACAATCTCTCAAGGAAAATGAAACTCCTTCAAATATTGACCTTGATATCTCTTTCCTACTATGAGTATTCGTTAATCCTATTAGGGTTCCCCTAGCATAAGGATCCAAGTGTGGTGATCTTTCTCCCATTAGATAGGGCAAATATACTAGCTTATTTGATCCTATTTCAACTTCATCAACATCTTTGTTTACCTTTTCAAAGTCTTCATTTGGATAAAGATTTCTCTTTAGCCATTCAAGAGAAAGCCCAGCAGCTTGAGTTACTCCCATTACGTGCCATTCATTTGGTATAGCAGCACAAAAAGTATGATATCTACCTTGATTATCAATAACCATATTTGATGTATGAGCAAAAACTACACCACTCGTTCCAATAGTTGTAAAGGCATCCCCGTCTTCTATAACACCACATCCTATGGCTGCAGCTGCATTATCTCCTGCTCCAGCGACTATGCTAACCTTAGCCGAAAATCCATACTTTAATGCTATATCTTCCTTTAAATACCCCGTTACTTCACAAGACTCATATACCTTAGGTAGAAGTGAGTAAGGTATTTCCATTTTTTCCAATAGATCTTTATCCCAGCATCTATTTTTTATATTTAACATTTGCATTCCACTAGCATCTGATACATCTGTTGCGAAGTCACCTGTTAAATAAAATCTAATATAATCCTTAGGTAGTAAGATCTTCTTACACTTATCAAACAAATCTTTTTCATTATTTCTTACCCATTGAAGTTTGGCTAAAGTAAATCCTGAAGATATAGGATTAGCAGTCGTTTTGATTATATAGTCATAACCTAATTTTTCAGTAATTTCTACAACCTCATCACTACTTCTTTGATCTAGCCACAAAATAGCATTTCTTAGAACCTTGTTATTTTGATCAAGCATTACAAGTCCATGCATCTGACCAGTAAGACCTATACTCTTTACTGCTTTCATCTGACTAGGATAATCATACTTTAGATTCAAAAGAGCAGTGTTTAAGGCATCTATCCAGTCAGAAGGATTTTGTTCTCCCCAACCATTTTGAGGCTCAATAATATCATATGAACTGGTTTGGGCACCTATAATTCTGAACTTTTCATCATACAAAATAACTTTTATAGATGATGTTCCTAAATCTATTCCGATAAAATTCACTTTTATCTACCTATCTATAAATAATGTTATTGAGAATTGTTTCTAAATACTCTTGTCTACCACTTTGTAAGTTTACTTCGCCATTCTTTAAAGTATATTCTTCCAAATCTTCAAGAGTAACTTCTCCATCAACTATTTTTTTACCTATGCCTTCCTTGTATGAAGAATACCTATCTTCAACAAAATCATTTATTCTACCATCTTCGATAACTTCATAGGCCTTTATTAATCCTAAAGCCATAGTATCCATACCACATATATAAGATAAAACTATATCTTCATAAGTAAATGATGGTCTCCTTATCTTAGCGTCAAAGTTCAAGCCACCATTAGTAAATCCACCAGCTTTAATTAACTCAAGCATAGCCAAAGTAGCAGTTTTTACATCATTAGGAAATTGATCAGTATCCCATCCTAATAATTCATCTCCTCTATTAGCATCAATAGAACCTAAAGCATTATTTATCCTAGCAACAGCTAATTCATGCTCGAAAGTATGTCCAGCCAATGTAGCATGGTTAGCTTCTATATTTAATTTAAAATCATCCATCAAGTCATATTTTCTTAAAAATGCCAAAACAGTTGAAGCATCAAAATCATATTGGTGCTTGGTAGGTTCCTTTGGTTTTGGTTCTATATAAAAATCTCCTGTATATCCCTTTGATCTGGCATAATTTACAGCCATTTTTAAAAGTCTAGCCAAATTATCTAGCTCAAATCCCATATCAGTATTTAATAGGGTTTCATATCCTTCTCTACCACCCCAAAATACATAACCTTTTCCACCAAGTTTCATAGTCGCATCAATAGCATTTTTAATCTGAGAAGCAGCATAAGCAAAACTATCTGCTTGACATGATGTTCCTGCTCCATGCATATATCTTTTATTAGAAAATACATTGGCTGTACCCCAAAGTAATTTTATACCAGTTTCTTCCATCTTCTCTTTTACATAATCAGTTACCTTATTTAGATTATCTTTAAATTCTTCTAAAGAATTACCTTGAGGAGCTAAATCAACATCGTGGAAACAAAAATATTCAATTCCAAGCTTTTGCATAAAGTTAAAACCTTGATCAACTCTTTTAAAAGCTCTTTCTAATTCGTCTTCCTCTCCATAAGTTCTATCCACAGTAGGATCACCGAAAGGATCACCAAGTTCTGCAGTCATAGTATGCCACCAACTCATAGCAAATTTCAAATGATCCTTCATAGATTTTCCATCTATAACCCTATCCTTGTCGTAATATTTAAAAGCAAAAACGTTCTTAGAATCTTTACCTTCGTATTTAATCTCTTGTATCTCATCAAAATATGACATTTTATTATATCTCCTTTTTATTACTACTATTCTGTAACAGTATCAGCCATTTGTTCTTCTTTATTTTTACCATATTCTTCCAAATCTGAAGCCTCTACAAAATTTACTTCTATAGGGATTTCTGATTGAATTTCTTCACCCTCAACTGCCTTAACTAAATTTTCAATAACTTCACAACCAATTGTATATGCATCTTGGTCAACTATAGCTGTTATTCTTCCATCTTCTATTCCTTTTAACCATGTTGGTGTCCAATCAAAACCTAAGTGTAAAATCTTACCAGCTTTATCTTGAGATGATAATGCTTCCATAACACCAACATCTGGACCTTCTGAACCTAAAGAGAAAATAATTGAAAGATCTTCATTGGAAGTAATTTGAGATTCTACTTGTCTTTTAGATTCAGCAGCTTGATCTTTATCCATTATAGGCTCTAGCCATTTGAAGTTTTTAGCATCTTTTCCAAGCTCTTCTTCAAAACCATCTTTTACGCCTTCCATCCTCTTTATCATTGTTGGTTGCGCAACATCAACTGTTACAATGGATATTGATCCCTCTGTAATGCTATTCTCTTTAATTTTTTTAGCACCATTAATTCCTAGAGATTTACCAGCTTCATAGTTATCTGTACCTACATAACTTGTCCTTGAGGACGCATCATCTAAATCTGCATCAAAGGTTATTACAGGTATGTCTTTATTCATAGCTTCTTTTATAGGGTTTAAGAAAATATTTGATTCCATAGGCGCAATAGCTATTCCCTTACTTTCATTTTCAATAGCTTCATTTATAAATCCTATATGTTTTTCATTTTTCTGTGCTTCATTAGATGGAGAAGTCTTTACAACTAGGTCATATCCTAATTTTTTTGCTGTTTCTTCAGCACCTTTTCTCATTGGGCTCCAATATGCCCCAGTATCTACTATAGGTATAAAATATAAAGTTCCTTTGCTATTCTCTGTAGTGCTATCTGCAACTGATTGTGATTGTTCTTCATTTTTTACTTCTTTATTATTTTGATTACATCCAGAAAAGCCTAAAGCTATAATTGATAATATTGCTAATTTTTTTAAAATATTTTTCATAATTTACTCCTTGTTTTTAAATACTAAAATTTTTAATTCTTAAGTTCATATTTTCTTCTAATATAATCTACAATTAACGCTACAATTATCACTAATCCTGTGACAACTTGTTGCATAAATGTGTTAACTCCTAATATAGCTAATCCATTTGTAAAAATTTGTAATGTGAGAATACCTACTATTGCACCTCCTATTGTTCCAACACCACCACTAAATTGTGTTCCACCTAGTATTGCTCCAGCCATAGCTAATAAATCTAAACCTTGCCCTTCATTAGGTCCTCCAACATTAAGATTTGACATTATTAAAATTCCAGCTACAGCAGCAATCATTCCTTCAATAATATAAGTTTTAATTATATGTTCATTTGCTTTTATACCTGATAATCTAGAAGCTTCTTTATTAGAACCTACAGCATAACATTTTCTACCAAAATCAGTTCTTTTTAATACATATGAAAACAATAACGTTATCACTATAAATATAGCAGTATTCGTGTATACTATATTACTTAAAAGTTTTGTTTGTGATAGTTTAGCAAACCAATCAGGCATACCAGTTATGTAGATACCATTAGTTAAAAACATTATCAATCCTCTGTAAACATAATTAGTTCCAAGTGTAAGTATAAAGGAAGGTAAATCAAAATTAGTGATTAATAATCCATTTATTAGACCAAGTAATCCTCCTATAGATATTGAAATTATTACCGTTAATATAGGATTCACACGTATCTTTGCTAAAAATGCAGCTGCTGTTCCACAAAAAGCTGCTATAGAAGCAATTGACAAATCGACATTACCTGTAATTAATATCATTGTGTAAGCTACTGTAAGTAGACCAATAGATGGTATTTGCCTAAAAAAATTACTTATATTCCCCTGCGATAGAAACATTGGTGATGCATAAGCAAAAGACAGTATTAATACTATAAGTATTATATAAATTGAATAGTTCAATATAATAGATTTTAAACTTTTTTTATTATTCATTTCTTACTCCTAAATCAGTTAAAGTTGCATATTTCATAACTTCTTCTTGGTTTGTTTCTTTTGTATATAGTTCTTTAGTTATATTACCCTCAGAAAATACGCAAATTCTATCTGTTATTGATAATAATTCTTGCATCTCAGATGATATTATTAGTATAGCGTTTCCTTCATTAGCAAGATTATCTATAATAGAATAGATTTCGCTCTTTGCACCAATATCTATTCCTTTAGTAGGTTCATCAAAAATAAAAATATTACTATCAGTATTTAACCATTTTGAAACAACTACTTTTTGCTGATTTCCTCCTGAAAGAGTTCTAACTATTTGAGATGGACTATTTGACTTTATACTCATTTCTTTTATATACTTAATTGATGAATCTTTCATCTTCTTTTTATTCAAAATAAAATTATGTTTTTTAGCCATATTAATATTTTCATTAATTGATAATGGTAATGATAAACCCTGTTCCTTCCTATCTTCTGGAATTAAAGATATTTTATAATTTACAGCGTCACTAGGAGACTTTATCTCAATTTCTTTTCCATATAAATATATTTTCCCATTCTTTTTTGGATCTGCTCCAAAAAGAAGTCTCGCTGTTTCTGTTCTCCCACTTCCAACTAATCCTGCAAATCCTAAGACTTCACCTTCTTTTATTTCGAAAGATATGTTGTTAACTTTATTTTTATAATCTTCTAAGTTTTCAACTTTTAGTAACGTAGAACCTATATTATTATCTTTCTTAATATAAAAACTACTTGTAGATCTACCTACCATTTTTGAAACTAGATAATCTTTATCAATTTCAGATGTCTTTTTAGTAACTACAAATTCTCCATCTCTTAAAACTGTTATATTATTTGTAATCTTAAACAACTCATCTAACCTATGTGAAATATATATGCAACTAATGCCTTTTTCTCTTAGAGCATTAATTACAACGAATAGTACTTCTATTTCGTAATCAGTTAGTGATGTAGTAGGCTCATCAAAAATTATAAGCTTCGAATTTAAACTTAGCGCTCTAGCTATCTCAACCATTTGCTTTTCTCCTACAGATAATTTATTTACTGTATCAGTAGGTTTAAACTTTACGTCTAGAATGTTAAGTAACTTCTGTGTATCTTCATATAGTTTTTTGTAATTTATAATACCAAAAGTTTTATTCTTAAGCGGATATCTATTCATGTAAACATTTTCAGCTACAGTAAGACTTCCAGCTAAATTAAATTCTTGATGAACAAAACCAATTCCTAATTCTTGTGATTTAATCGGAGTCATTTTCTCTATATCCTGTCCATCAAATTTTATCTGACCAGAATCTTTAGATATAGCACCTGAAAGTATATTCATTAGCGTGGATTTACCAGCTCCATTCTCTCCTATTAAACCATGCACTTCGGATTTACAAATATTTAGTTGAACATCTTTCAAAACTTTCACAGGACCAAATGATTTATTAATATTAGTCATCTCAAGAATTGTATCCACTAAGTTCATCCTCCTCATACTTAAAATAATCAAAATAAGCTATATTGTTGTATCCGCTATAATCAATATTAACCATGCCTACAAAAGCTCCAGTAAAGAATCCACCATTAGTTATAGCTACATAATCGTCACTAAGTATTTTAGAATTCAAATATATTTTTGTGTCTATCCATTCTTTTCCATCTAAAGAGTAGTAATACTTATATTTATTTCTACTTACTCTACATCTGAAATATACTGATTCTATTTCATTATCAATTGTTATTTTATTATTTATAAGAGTTCTAGTTTCTCCTCTATCAGTTTCTAAAATCTCTATAACTTTTCCTTTATTTTCATCATAGGTTAACCCTATCATTGACCAATGATTACTATTATAATAATTTGCTAATCCTGCTATGTTTTGATACGTATTCGGATTTAAAGTAACCTTCGTTTCTGCAGTAAAATAATGGCTTTGCCATCTTCTAGCCACTAAAGAATGTTCTTGAGTATTTGATAGCGAACCTTTCCCCTCTAAAAATAACATATTATTTTTAATTCTTCCTATATTATTAAACGGAACTCTAACTGTATTGAAATTTATATTAAGTTCATCACTTGAAAAGTCTTCATATTGATTTATTGGTTTATCATTATTGATGATATCACTGTTTGCAATCTCAACAAATTCACTTCCTTGTTTACCCCCATCTATATGAGGCCATCCCTCATCATCCCGAATTACTTTTTGTAATGATGTTTCTCTTCCTAAAGTACACCATCCTCTTGGATTAAGTGATGACTCGTAGTCCTCATGCCATGGTCGTGCAGATATGTGAACAAAATACCATTGATCATCATTGCTTTGAATTAATGATCCATGACCACATTTTTGTAACGGATTTTTTGGTGAATCATACGCTGTTAAGAAAATCTCATTTTGTACTTCATAATTTCCAAATATACTATCTGACCTAGCAACCACTTCACTGTGTTCGTATTGTGTACCTCCTTCAGCACAAAATAAATAGTATTTTCCTTTTAATTTATATATGTGGGGTCCTTCGGTTAATTTTTTGTCAGTTCCTTTCCAAATAATTTTAGAATTCTCGGGAATTAGCTTCTTTAATTTGTGATTATATTCAGTACACCTAATTCCATAAAAAGGATGTTTATTGCTCCTATGATCCCATTGCATTTGAACTAAATATTTTTTATTATCATCATGAAATAATGAAGCATCAAATCCTAATCCATTTAAAACTATAGGGTCAGACCAAGGTCCTTCAATATCTTCTGATGTTATTAAATAATTTCTACAATCTTTAAAGTTTCCATTTACAATATCTACTTTTGAATATACTAACCAAAAAAGTCCGTCATGATACGATAAATCTGGAGCCCGCACTCCTCCTGAATCAACTAAGCCTTTCATATTGATAAATTTTTCATTATCTAACGGATGACTTATAAGCTCCCAATTCACTAAATCATTTGATTTATGAATTTGAACGCCAGGAAACCACTCAAATGTCGAAGTAGCTATATAGTATTCATCATCTTTTTTAGTAATAGATGGATCTGGATTAAAACCTTTTAATATTGGATTTTTTACCTTCATTACTAACTCCTATCTAATAATTCTAAGTTTGTTTGTTTTTTTTACTTACTAACTAACTATATTAAGTATATCCCCATTTAACATATTTGTCAACTTTTTATTACAATTAGATACATTTAATATCAACATGAATATTTCTTTAAAATTTAGAATTGAGTTATATTTCAATTGGTTTGTTTTTTATATTAACTAATGCTATAATTTTATATGAGAATTATAATTAGTTACGTATAATTAATAATGAGGTAATTTATGCAATTTCAAAATAAAATTAACAATGAACAATTAGTATTAAAATTAATATATGAAAATCCAGGTCTTTCTAGGGTGGACTTAACTAAAATTTTAAAAATAAATAAGGCTTCTATGTCTGAAATAATAAACAATCTGCTTTTTAAGGAAATTATAAATGAAGTAGGATCAGGTAATTCTACTTCTAAGGGCGGTCGTAAGCCTATACAGCTAGAGATTAACTATGATTATGGGTTATGTATGGGAATAGATATAGCTAGTAATTATATTTCTTTTATATTAGCAAATTTAAATTTAGAAATAATTTCTTACGATACTATAAAAATTCCAATAAATAAAGACAATGTAATCGGTGAAGTTTCTAAAATTATTGAAAACAATAAAAAATATTATAATAAGTATAAGTGTGGATTAATAAGTGTTACTATGGCTATTCATGGTATTGTAGATTATGATGATATAAGATTTACTCCAAATTATAATCTAGATAAAATAAATCTTGTTTCTAATCTTAAAAATTTGTATCCAGGTTTAAATTTTAATTTAATTAACGAGTCTAATGCTTCTGCGCTATGTGAAATGATTAAAAGCGATATTAAAGACTTAGTTTGTATTAATATTGGAGTTGGTGTAGGTGCTGGTGTAATTATGAACGGAAAATTAATAACGGGTATAAATGGTTATGCTGGTGAAATAGGACATATGATTGTTGTTCCAAATGGGAAAAAGTGTAAGTGCGGAAATTATGGATGCTTCGAACAGTATTGTTCAGAAATAGCTACTGTTGAATACTATAATTCTATAGCTGAAGAAAAAGTTGAAGATTTGTATAAAATTATAGAACTTTACAAGAAAAAAGATTCTTATGCAATTGAAACCATTCTTAATGATATTAATTATATGAGTCTACTTATTAATAATATTATGAAAATAATCGCTCCCGAAAAGATAATCATTAATAGTGACTTAGCCTACTATATTCCAAATTATATTGATTTATTATATAGTAAGACTAATAATACTCATAATCAAATTATAGATATATCCGCATCAGTTTTTAATAAGAGGTCCGTCTTGTTAGGCTCTGTTTATAATTCAATCACGAAGTTTTTATCAAATTTTTAAAACAATATACAATAATTTTTGTTCTATATAAAAAGCTGCCCCAAGGGCAGCTAGCTTTCGTTTTAATTTTACCCTAGTCCATCAACTTCCTAAACATAGTAATTACTTCTTCTTTTGTGGCTTCACGTGGGTTTCCTCCGTAGCAAGCATCGTTTAGGGCGTCTGTTGCTAGTGTATCTAGGTCTTCTTCTTTTATTTTGTCTAGTTTGGTTGGGATTCCTACATCTATTGATAGTTTTTTAACCGCCTCTATTGCTGCGTCACGATATTGGTCTTGGTTCATTTGACCAACTCCGTCTACTCCCATTGCTCTAGCAATTTCTTTATATCTTTCCCCGGTATAGTCACGATTAAATTCCATTACTATTGGTAGGAACATTGCACATGCTACTCCATGTGCTACATCGTAGTGGGCAGATAGGGTGTGAGCCATTGAATGGTCTATACCAAGTCCCACATTTGAGAAGCCCATTCCTGCTATATATTGGGCAAGAGCCATTCCTTCTCTTCCTTTTTGTTCGTTATTTACTGCACCTCTAAGGTTTTCTGATATAAGTCTAATTGCTTCTAGATGGAACATATCTGTCATTTCCCAGGCACCTTTTGTTATATATCCTTCGATAGCGTGGGTTAGGGCATCCATTCCTGTTGCTGCAGTAAGTCCTTTTGGCATGGATGACATCATGTCAGGATCTACTACCGCAATTAGTGGTATATCGTTAGGATCTGCACAGACAAATTTTCTTTCTTTTTCAGTATCTGTTATTACGTAGTTTATGGTAACTTCTGCAGCAGTTCCAGCTGTTGTAGGTACAGCTATTATTGGTACGCTAGCGTTTTTGGTTTCTGCTTCTCCTTCTAGGCTTCTTACATCTTCAAATTCAGGATTTGCTATGATTATTCCTATAGCTTTTGATGTGTCCATTGATGAACCTCCACCAATTGCTATGATAAAGTCAGCTCCAGATTTTTTGAATGCTTCTACACCATTTTGTACGTTTTCTATAGTTGGATTTGGTTTTATGTCTGAGTATACTTCGTAAGGTATTGAGTTTTGATCTA
Organism: Anaerococcus sp.; assembly: GCA_022780515.1. Classification (GTDB taxonomy): domain Bacteria; phylum Bacillota; class Clostridia; order Tissierellales; family Peptoniphilaceae; genus Anaerococcus. Next base: position 11,587 of record JALEUV010000060.1, read on the forward strand.
ATAAATCTGTTACCTTTGTGGAAACGTTGAATTTGATAAGGTCAGGATCTGTTGCTACAAAAGCTTTTTTAAAGCCTTGACTATTAATTTCTCCTACTATTTCGTTGATAGCACCCTTACCATGATATGAGATTTTGTTTAGTACTATTCTATTTACCATTTTTTCCTCCAAATTTTATATGGTTAGCATTTTATATGTGCTAAGAATATGATATTTTCATTTCGAGATTATTATACAATATATTAAACAATTTTGTTAAAATAATATTTTAGTTTTTGTGCATAGAAAACGCGAGTGCCTAAACTCGCTCATTAGTTTTCTATTTGTTTAGCTCTTCCACAAAGGCCTTTACGTGGGCTGGGAGGTCTTGTGGGGATCTGCTCGTTATTATTTTATCGTCTACTACGACTTCGCTATCTTCCCATTTTGCTCCAGCGTTTATGATATCGTGTTTTATAGTTGGGGTTGATGTTGCTTTTTTGCCATCAAGTATGCCTGCATCTGCTAGAACCCATGGTCCGTGGCAAATTGCTGCTACAGGCTTTCCTTTCTCATGGATGGCTTTGATGAAGTCTACTGTTTCTTGGTGTTTTCTCATGCCATCTGGTGAGAATCCTCCTGGTATATAGGCTCCATCGAAGTCATCTGGATTGGCTTCTTTGCTTGAGATGTCTGATTTTACTAGATATCCTGCCTTTGATGGATATTCTTTGTCTTTTTCGCTTCCTACTAGGACTACTTCAAAGTCTTCTCTTAGTCTATGGTATGGGTATATTAATTCGCTTTCTTCGAATAATGCTTCTACTAATACTGCTATTTTTTTCATAGTGTCTCCTTTTTTCTTTATCTCTGTCTTCTTTATTTAATTACCCATAATGGCCTAAGTTAAACATTTTAGGATAGCCAATAGTAAAAGAGCCGCCAAGGGCAGCTCTTCTATTGTTCATTATAGAATTTTTTGGCAAGGATTAGTGATCCTTCAGAAGGATTGGTGTATGGGTCTTTGATTTTGATTTGGTTGGCTGATTTTTCTTCGATTTTTTCGATTAGTATCTTACCAAGGTTAAAGATTCCACCTGAGTAGGATACTTCTACTTCACCACTGAAGTTTAGACCAGCTATTATGGAGTCTATTACTAGGGCTGCTTCTGTAGAGATGTCTTCAAGGATTTCTTTTGAGTATTTTTCGTCCTTGTCTAGAGCTTCTCCGAGGAGTTTGGATAGGTCTGCTATCTCATCTCTTCTCATTTTCTCTGCCTTATCAATCACTTCCATATCGTCATTTATTCCCATACGGTCTTTAATCATTTGATAGAGATCAGTTTTCTCATAACGACCATCGCTCATTTTGGTAAAGATGTTTAGGAATTTGAGTCCTATATAGTAGCCACTTCCTTCATCTCCAAGTAATGGGCCCCAGCCACCTGACCTCATGGAATTTCCTTCTTGGTCAACTCCGTAGCCTATTTGGCCTGTTCCTAGGACTAGGTTTATACCTGGTTTAGCATTTAATGATCCTGCCCAACCGTTTACGCTGTCGTTATCAACTCTAAATCTATCAGATTGGACTGCTTCTTTGATGCCCTCATGGATGTAGGCTTCTGTATCTGGGTATTGGCCATATCCAGGTGCCGCTACGAAGGTATAGGCTATGTCTGATGGGCTGATGCCTGCTTCTTTACATACTTCTCCTACTCCTGCTTTCATTGTTTCAAAGAATTCTTCTTTGCTTACTTGTTTTGGGTGGATGGTTTTTTGTTTTGATTCAAATCTTTGTCCGTCTATGTCTAGGAGGAAGGCAGTTTTTGTTCCACCGCCATCTACTCCGAGGTATATATTTTTTGTCATAATATCTCCCTTATTTTTTCTTAATTCTCTTTCTTGTATCTAGAGCAACTGTTAGGATAATTAATATACCCTTGATGATGATTTGTACATAGGAGTTAAGGCCTATGTAGAGTAGTCCGTAGTTGATTACTTGAAGGATTATAGAACCTAAGACGATTCCTGGTATTGTTCCTATACCACCTGAGAAGGATACACCACCTATAAGGCAGGCTTCTATGGCATCGAGGTCGTAGGATTCTCCTGTGGTTGATGTTACTGATCCTAGTCTAGGGCCTTCCAAGAATCCTGATAGTCCGTACATGATACCTGATATTAGGAAGACTATCATTATGGTTTTCTTGACATTGATACCTGATACTTCTGCTGCTTCTGGGTTACCACCTACAGCAAACATGTTTTTACCTAGGACTGTCTTGTTCCAAATAAACCACATCACAACTGATGCTATGACAGCATAGATTATTAGGTAAGGGAATTGGAGGTCAGTTCCTGGGATCTTGAATCCTCCCCTTACTATATTAGCATACTTGTCAGCGAAGCCTCCTATAGGTTGAGGTCCGAATGGGTTAGATGCTATAAAGATTTGCAAGATACCAAAGATTGCTAATTGGACACCGAGGGATGCGATGAAGGCATGGAGTCTTAGGTAGGCAACTCCAAAACCATTGATAGCACCACACAAGGCACCAATAGCTATTGCTACAAAGAGTCCTGCAAATATTGAAGGGTTCTTGATGTTAGGGAAGAACTTTTGAGCAAAGTCTGGACTTTGGAGCAAGGCTCCTGCCACAGCTGCAGTAAATCCAACGATCCTACCTGCAGAAAGGTCAGTACCAGCTAGGATCAAGAGTCCTCCAGTTCCGAGAGCTATAAATAGCCTAGTTGATGTTTGTGATAAAATATTGATAATATTTCTTGGATTTGTAATAAATGTCGGATCAACAATAATAATTCCCAAAATCAAGAAACCAATTATTATGATCAAGGCATTATTTAATATAAATTCCTTAAAATTAAATGATTTTTTAGTAATTTGTGTTTCCATTTTTTCACCTATACGTATTTTGCTTGTAAAGCCATGATTTTTTCTTGAGTAAGGTTTTGATCGTTTTCTTCTATTCCTGCAAGCCTGCCATTACTCATAACCATGATCCTGTTACATACCATTTGTAGTTCTGCCATCTCTGAAGATATGAACAAAACTGATTTTCCTGTAGATGCAAGCTCTGTTATTAGCCTATAGATCTCATACTTTGCCCCTACGTCTATACCACGGGTTGGTTCATCTAGAAGCAATATGGATGGATCTGTAAGGAGCCATCTACCTAAAATAACCTTTTGTTGGTTACCACCTGATAGATTCATAATCTTTGCCCTTTGGTTAGGGGTCTTGACCTTCATAGAGTCTATGACCTTGTTGGTACTTTCCTTTAGGAGCTTATCATTAACTATTCCATTTTTGCTATAGTTCTTGAGGTTAGCTATGGTTGAGTTAAATCTTATATCAGCATATGGAATAATACCTGTAGCCCTACGTTCTTCTGTTACTAGGGCAAATCCGTTTTTGATAGCTTCTGCTGGGTTCTTGTTACTAACAGCCTTTCCATCTACCAAAATTTCGCCTGCTTCTTTTTCTCTAAGGCCAAAGATTGTTTCGACTAGCTCTGTCCTCCTAGATCCTACTAGGCCTGCTATGCCCAGAACCTCTCCCTTTTTTACAGAAAAGCTAACATCCTTTATTGTAGGTTGGTACCTTCCTGTAAGGTGCTTAACTTCAAGCATTATTTCATCTCTGATATACTTGTCAGTATGGAAGTTCTCATCCTTTAGCTCCCTACCTACCATGAGTCTTATGATTTCGTCCTTGGTAAGATCAGCCGCTTCTCTTTCTGTGATGAATTTACCATCACGCATTACTGTTACATAATCAGATATGGATAGGATTTCTTCCATCTTGTGGGATATGTAGATTATGCCTACACCCTCATTTCTCAACCTATTAATAATTTCAAAAAGCTTATCTACTTCATTTTCTGTAAGTGAGCTGGTAGGCTCATCTAGTACCAGGATTTTGGCATCGTATGATACTGCCTTGGCTATTTCTATAAGTTGTCTTTCTGCAACTGAATATTTTCCGATGATTTTTTTGGGGTCAAAGTCAAGTCCTAGTCTATCAAATAGGTCTTGGGTTTCTTGATTCATCTTCTTTGAGTCAACTAAGCCGTACTTACTAGGGAAACGACCAAGCATTATATTTTCTGCCACAGACCTCATAGAAACTTGGTTAAGCTCTTGGTGAACCATGGCAACTCCAGAATCTAATGCATCTTTGGTATCCTTATAAGAAACCTTCTTCCCGTCTATATAGATATCTCCGCTATCTTGCTTGTAGATACCAAATAAACATTTCATAAGAGTTGACTTACCTGCACCATTTTCTCCCATTAAAGCATGGACCGTGCCTCTTTTTAAGGTGAAATCTACCTTATCTAGTGCCTTAACACCAGGGAAGGTCTTGGTAATACCCCTCATTTCTAATAAATTACTCATAATTCCCTCTTTTTTAAAATGAAGGGGGGAACTTATTTCCCCCTACAAATTAGCTTATTTACCTGTATAAACTTGATAGTTAATTCTTATAGACTTGTTGTCTTCTGCAAGTTCATAGTCGCTTCCTTCTACAAAATCGCCGTTTTCTAGTTTATTTTTCATTGTGTCAATAAGAGCCTTAGCCATGCCTTCAGCGTCTTGTTTTACAGTACCTGACATAGTTCCCTTGTCGATTTCTGCTACTGCAAGGTCTGTTGCGTCTACTCCAACTACAACCATATTATCTTCAGAAGATCCTGTATTCAGACCAACTGATTGTAGGGCTGAGATTGCACCGATTGCCATATCATCGTTGTTAGAAATAACAGCATCGATATTATCTTGGTTGGTTTGTAGCCAAGTATCCATAGCTGTCTTAGCTTGGTCTGTACTCCATTTAGCATCTTGGAAGGCAACTTCGTTAACTTCGATGCCAGCTTCTTCTATAGTTTTTACACTATATTCTGTACGAGCTTGAGCTTCTGGGTTATCAAGTCCACCGTTTAGCATAACGTAGTCTAGGACTCCGTTACCATTTCTGTCCATCTTGCCTTCTTCCCAAAGCTTAGTAATCATCTCACCTTGCATAACGCCTGCTTCTGGAGCATTGGTTCCTATGAACATGAAGTTATCTAGGTCTTCTTCGCTAAGTGATTCAGTCATATCCCTATTGAAGAAAGTTGTAGGAATACCTGATGCCTTGATAGTATCCATAACTGTTGGAGCTGCTGAGATGTCTACTATGTTTAGCAAGATACCATCTACGCCTTGAGCTGTAATGTTGTTGATTTGGTCAGTTTGAGTTCCTTGGTTATTTTGACCATCTTGGAAAACAAGTTCAACAGAATCATCAGCTTCGTCTATTTTTTCAAGTGCTTGACGAACAGAAGCTATATAAGTATCAGATCCGTTGTACAATAGTACAGCTATTTTCTTGCTATCTCCACTAGAAGAAGTTTCCTTGGTATCTGCTGCTTCTGTGCTAGCGTTTTCTGCTGGAGTGCTTGCTGCTTCTTCAGTATTTGCTCCTTCATTGCTGCCAGCACCACAAGCTGTTAGACCCAAAGAAAGGGCTGCCATTAGGGCAAATCTTGACATTTTTTTAATATTCATAATTCCCTCCTGTTAAATATTATTATAAACGATTTCTTGAGGATAAAATATAAAGTAATCCCCTTGATTTTGGAGATGTTTCGATAATAAATCTCCTTTAACTTTAATGATAAAACTAAAAAGCACTTTTGTCAATAGTCATTTAAGAACTTTTACAAACATTTTCAAAAATCCACCAATAATTTTTGCTTAAAATCGTTTAAGGAGGGTAATTATATAAAGTAGGAGTATAATATGAAGATTATTTTATCAGTGGATAAGAATTGGGCAATAGGCAAGGATGGAGATATGCTCTTTCACCTAAAGAAAGACCTCTTGCATTTCAAGGAGGAGACTCTAGAATCCCTCTGCATAATGGGGAGGAAGACCTATGAATCAATAGGCTCGCCCCTTCCTAAAAGAGAAAATCTTGTCCTCACTAGGGATAAGACCTACAAAGAAGAGGGAATCGTGGTTTTTAATGACCTAGATGATCTCTTGACCTATGTAGATAATTCACCCAAGGAGGCCTATGTCATAGGTGGCAATGAGATAGTAGATCTCTTGCTCCCCTACTGTGATGAGGCTATTATTACAAAGATTGACTCAATGAGGGATGCCGATACCTACCTCCACAATTTTGATGAAGATCCTAGCTGGGAGGTCTACAAGGAGTCTGAGCCAATTGATGAAGATAATCTAAAGTTTACTTATGTATATTATAGGAGGATAAAATGAGCAAAAAAGTTGAATTATTTGTAAGCGACAAGTGTCCACATTGTAAACCATTTATAGAAGATAAAGAAGCTAATCCAGAAAAATACGAAGGTATTGACTTTGTTAACATCAACGAATCAATGTCAAACCTCAAGAGATTTCTAAAATATAGGGACACACTTTCAGCTTATGATATTGTAAAAGAAAGTGGCAGTGTTGGTGTACCATCTAAGGTAACTGACGAAAGCGAAGTAGAATTTGTTAAATTCGAAGGAGATAAGAGCGAGAGCAATGTTTGTGAAATAAACTTTGACCGTTAATCGACTTTACAAAATAAAAAAGGGCTTCTTGGTTGATAGGCTTAATGCACAATCTTTCAAGGAGCCTTTTTTATTTTATATTCCCTTAAGTTTTCTCCTTTCAAAATCCTTAAACTCTCCTCTCACCAAGAAGATGGCTACCACAAAGGCTAGGAAGTCAGCTATTGGCCCAGTAAAGACTATCCCGTATATACCAAGAAATCTAGGCAAGATTAGGGCAAGGGGTACAAATAAGATTAATTGCCTTGATAGGGATACAAGGATTCCCTTGTGGGGCTTACCAATGGATGTGAATAAACTTGAACTCATAACTTGGACACCATTTATGAAGGTCATCATCAAAAATCCCCTAAAGAATATCCTTCCAAATTCAAAATATTTCTCATCTCCCCCACCAAATAGACCCAGCAATTGTTCCGGTATTAGCTGGAAGAGTAAGAAGGCCACAAAAAGAATGATACTCGCTGCCGCGGCACTTATTAGGTAGGTCTTCTTGACCCTATCATATTCCTTGGCCCCATAATTGTAGCTAACAATTGGCTGCATACCTTGGGAAATACCGATAGCGCAAGAGAAAAATATCATATTTAATTTCATCCCAATTCCTACAACAGCTAGGGGAATTTCTGCCCCATAAGGACTCATAGGACCATAATGGACCAGAGAATTATTGATGACTACTTGGACAAGTAAAATGGCCACCTGGTTAAAAAAGGGAGCAAGTCCTAGCTTTGCAATATCTACCATATAAGAAAATCCTAGTTTAAAATCACTAAGTCTTATATCAACAGTCTTAAAACGAAAGGCATAGCCTATAACAAATAAGGCGGATATAATTTGGCCTGCTACTGTAGCTATGGCAGCTCCTGCTACCCCCATATCAAAGACAAAGATAAAAATTGGATCGAGGATAAGGTTAATAAGTCCACCAATAACGCTCGCAAACATAGAATAACCCGGCGATCCGTCAGCCCTGATTAGGGTAGTACCAGCATTTGTAATTATAAGGAAGATAAAACCATAAGATGTTATAGATGTATAGCTAATAGCATAATCCATAATCTCATCGGTTGCCCCAAATACTATAAGCAAGCGAGAAAGAAAGACCCTTACAAAGACAGTTATAATAATTCCTATAAGGATAATCATAAAAAAGGCATTGACTATGTATTTCTTGGCCTCTTCTTCCCTTTTACTTCCCATGTTCAAATTAAAATTGGCAGCTGCCCCCATACCTATGAGCAAGGATACCGATACGCATAAGCTTACCAGAGGAAAGGCAACATTGGTCGCAGCATTACCCAAAAATCCTACACTATTTCCAATAAAAAATTGATCTACTATATTATAAAATGCCCCTATGAGCATAGCAATAACTGACGGTATTGCAAATTTTGCCAAGAGAGAGGGTATTTTCTCTTGACCCAATACATTTTCTTTGTTCACTTTAACCTCCTATAATAAACTCTCTATTATTTTACTACAATATTCTTACTTGGGTGCTTTGAAAATTTTTCTATAATTATAAATCTTTTTCCTTTAACCACTTGAGAGCTTTTAACCCAGACCTAAGAGGCTTATAGGATAGAAGGAGGGATTTTTTTATTTATAAGATTTCTAGGTAAACTGTCATCGACCAATAATTTTTGAGCGCTTTCTCCTAAAATTGCTACAAAACCTTTTCACTGACTAAAATATAATTTTTAGCCATATTTTTTTATATATATTAGTTTACAAATATGATTTTGGTAGTATAATCCTCATTGTGATTTTATAATTTTTTATTATTTTTAATTTTTATTAGTTTTAGGGGGTTATATGGAAAGGAGAGGTTTTAATAGTAGCTTCGGCATGTTGATGGCTGCTGTTGGTAGTGCGGTAGGTCTTGGTAATATATGGAGGTTTCCCTATATAGTTGGTACTAATGGAGGTGGAGCCTTTTTATTGGTTTACATTAGTATTTTGGTCTTTATAGGTCTTCCTATCCTCATTAGTGAGATGGTTATAGGCCGTAGGGCTAGGAGTGATAGTGTAGATTCTTTTAAGAAGCTTGCCCCTGGTAAGAAGTGGTATGTATCAGGACTTATTTCTATTATAGCTTCCTTTTTAATTTTAGGATTTTATTCGGTAGTTGCTGGTTGGTCGCTCGAGTACCTAGTAAAGAGTGTAACCAACCAATTTAAAGGATCTAGCCCTCAGGCAATAGAGTCTATGTTTACAAGTTTTACCTCATCACCTATTAAACCTATTGTGTGGACTTTTGTATTTTTGTTTTTAACAATGATTATTGTAAAGTCTGGGGTTACTAAGGGAGTTGAGAAGGTATCCAAGTTTGCCATACCAGTCTTGTTTTTTATAGTCCTTATTCTTGGTATAAGGGGACTTACCCTAGACGGTTGGCTGGATGGACTTAGGTTCTTGTTCTACCCGGATTTTTCTAACTTTACCATGGAGGGATTCTTGGCAGCCTTGGGCCATTCATTTTTCACCCTATCTTTAGGGATTGGTATTATGATAACTTATGGATCCTATGCTAAGGACGATGAAAATATAGGAAAGACTTCCTTGCTTATATCCATCTGTGATACTACTATTGCTCTTATAGCAGGCATTGCTATATTTACTTCGGTTTTTACCTTTGGTTTAAACCCAGGAGAGGGAGCAGGGTTAGTCTTTGTTACCCTACCTAATGTCTTTCCTTTGATGCCGGGTGGATATTTGTTTGGTATAGCCTTCTTCTTGCTCTTAGCCCTAGCAGCCTTGACATCTACCATATCGCTTTTGGAAACTCTAACAGCCTTTGGTATAGATTCCTTGAACCTATCTAGGGATAAGGCAGCCATAGGAATATCTATAGGAACCTTTGTGGTAGCTATAGTATCTTCCCTATCGCTTGGAGATGCCTTCTCCATCCAAATAGGAGGCTTGCCATTCTTTGATTTTGTTGACAAGCTAACATCAAATTATATGCTAACCATAGCAAGCTTTATTGAAATAATATTTTTGGGTTGGTTTTACAAGAAGGAATACTTGCATGATGAGCTTTCAAACCACGGAAGACTCAAGGCCTCCTTCTTCAAGGTCTATTACTTTATGCTAAAGTATATAGTTCCCTTGGCCATGGTCCTAATTATTCTTTCTTCCTTCGGGATATTAAAATCTGCATAGAAAAAACTGGTGGCAGGAGGTATATCTCTTCTGCCCACCAGTTTATATGTTTGACTCTTTATATTTTTTGTATTTTACATAGGCATTGGCTGCCATTAGGATTCCTGCTATTATTATCAAGAAGGAAAATTTATTGCCCTTTGATATTTGGAGAGCTCCAAGTACAAAGAGGAGAAACGCCGTTACAAGACTGGTTAAAAATTCCAAGCCCTCTAATTTTTTCTTATCCATCTTAGATTGTTTGATCCAGTGTCTTCCAAGAAAGGAGAGCACATTTAACCCTTTGAGGCATATTTTGGATGTTCTTGAAGGCTACAGCATCTTCCAATAGATCCAGCTCTTCGTCCGTTACATCTTCTCTTTTTATCATTCTAACATAGATATCTGCAAGCCTCTTGGCTTCTTCCTTGGTTTTGCCTATTATTACATCACACATAACA
>JALEUV010000066.1 GCA_022780515.1 Anaerococcus sp.
CTTGTTAGTTTATGTTTTTTCTTTTATTTCTTAACAAAACTTTACAAGTTTGGGTTCTCTTTTTCTATTTTACACATAATATTTTATACTATGAAAATGTCACCTATAATGAAGAAGACTCGTCTATAATATAATCGACTAAATTCTACACAATATATAATATCTCCATTGAACTTTTTCTAATTCAACAAAGAGGTGGTTCAGAATACCTTAATAAAAAGAGCTTATTACCAAAGAGATATATTATAGAAATATTTCAATCAACTTGGAGAATAAAAAAATTTATTTTCTATTATCCTATAATCTTAATTATTTAACAAGCCCTAATTATAATTTATCCTCATCAATGGCAAAGTCTTAGTAATATAATTTTTAAATTTACATAAGCTGTGATTTGGAATAAATATTGGAAGATTAAAGCTCTGTTGGTGTAATTCTATAAGAAGAAAAAGCAATGAATGTAAAATATTTGCAAAATCTCAAATCCGTGTTGAATACAAGGATTTATCAAGTAATAATAATATCAAAATAAGGTGTTAGAAAATCATATAAGGAGCTTGTGATGAGGAAGAAGTATAGAGATAGGTTTACTGATCCTGAGATTTTAAAAAATATAAAAAATTTAGAAAGATACCTGAAAAGCAGAAAAATTATAGAGAAAGGATTTATATATGAATTTTAAATTTATACTTGCAGGAATACTAGGAATAATTTTATTAATATTTGTAATTTGGTGGGTAATAACCTCCAATAGTTTTAATAGATGTCAGGTTGTAATTAACGAATCTAAGAAAAATCTAGACATAGCCCTAGCTAAAAGATATGATACCATTCGTAAAAAACAAATGTAGCAAAATCTTATGCCAAACACGAAAAACTCTTGATAATATTATAAATCTTAGAAACAAAGTAGAAAAAGATGCAATAAAATGCCAAGATCAAGCAATTAACAACTTATTTTCCCTTGCAGAAGCTTATCCGGACCTTAAATCATCCTAAGAATTTATCAACCTCCAAGACGAAATAGCTGATGAAAACGCTCAAGTATCAGCAGCAAAAAGGATTATAAACAATAATATTAGCATATTTAACCAAGAAATAGTAACATCACCTAAATCAATTGTAGCCAAATTTAAAGGCCTAAAAGAAATGGATCTTTTACAAGAAGAAAATATAGAAAACAAAGATCAATAAGCGACTTTGACTATGATGCTGACTAAACTTCTATTTAGTTTATTAAACTAGTATATTGATAAAAACAGTAAGAGTAGTAGGGAATAGTAAAGCATGAATTCTACTAGCATTTTAAAAGATCAAGATGGTAATCGGTAAGTACATAGTTTAATAGTGAAAATAAAGAGTTGCTATGTCGCTTTCAGCCTTATTACTTAGTTTGATTTGTAATAAATAAGGAGATTTTTATGAAGGTATTTATAAATCTAGTATTTTTTCTAGTGATAATTTTTAATTTTTCTAAAAGAAAAGCGAATTTATTTAGAAGCTGAGATTCCTAAAATATCAATTATGTCAGCTTTATTCCTGGTGATTGTGGGTTTTGCTATTAGTTTTATAAGGATAAGACGATTTTAGGCTTTATAAGCCTTATCTGTGCAGTGGTATGTTTTCTTTTTTTATAGGGATTGGTATAAGTGAGGAAAATTTTAATAGCTTTATTGCAAATTCTATTGGTATTAAGTCGATACCTTTTGATGAGATAAAAAGTATAGATATTATAATTGAAGATAGGATAGAGGTTAAATTTAAAGCCTAGGTCAGGACTCTATACAGTATTTTAATTTATCTTTGAAAAATGATTTGATTAAATTTTTAGAGAATCATCTTGAGCCAAATATTTTATCTCTTAACAAGTGATTTTAAGTCTAAAAAACTGAAAATCCTAAATATGGTATTTAGTCATTTAGATAATTTGTAATTTAATTAGTAAAATTTTTAAAAAATATCTCTTGCAAATGTTAACATATATGGGTTATAATTATAGTAAATAGGAGGGATGATGCAAGAATTTAAGAGAGTCGTTTTGAAACTTAGTGGTGAATCCCTTGCAGGTGATAGGGGTTTCGGTTTTGATGACGATGTGATTATAAATATATGTGAAAATATAAAGGCTGTTTCTGATTTTGGAGTTGAACTTGCCATTGTTGTTGGTGGAGGAAACTTCTGGCGAGGTAGATCTGGCAAGGAAATTGACAGAGCATCTTCTGACACTATTGGAATGTTAGGAACTGTTATGAATGGTCTTAGGGTTCAAGGAACTTTAGAGAAGATGGGACTTGATACTAGACTTATGACAGCCATAGATATGAAGGAAGTTGCTGAGCCTTATATTAGAAGAAGGGCTGAGAGGCACTTAGAAAAGAAGAGAATTGTTATCTTTTCAGCAGGAACTGGTCTTCCATATTTTTCTACAGATACTACAGCATCTCTTAGGGCTCTTGAAATAGGGGCTGATGTTATTCTTTTGGGTAAGACTGGAACTGATGGAATTTATGATAAGGACCCTAATGTTTATCATGATGCCGTTAAGTTTGATAGGCTAACCTATAAGGAAATTTTGACTAAAGAGCTTAAGATAATGGATACTACTGCAACATCTTTGTGCATGGATAATGATATGCCTCTTATAGTTTTTGGAATTGATGATCCAAGTAATCTAGTTAGAATTTTTAGGGATAAAGATCCTATTGGAACTATAGTAAAAGGAGAATTTTAGATGAATTACGAAGATATTAAGAAACAAGCTGAAGAAGCTATGCAAAATTCTGTAAATGGATTTGAGAATAGAATTGCTAATATTAAGGCAGGTCGTGCTACTGAATCAATACTTGATGGTATAACTTTTTCTTATTATGGAACTGAGACACCAATTAATCAAGCAGCAACAATTTCTATTCCAGAAGCAAGACTATTAGTTATAAAACCTTGGGATAAGAACAATGTTAAGGCTATTAAGAATGCGATTTTGAAGTCAAACATTGGTATCAACCCTCAAGACGATGGAGAAGTTATTAGGCTACCATTCCCACAACTAACAGAAGAGAGAAGAAAGGAATATACTAAAGAAGTAGATTCTTATTCAGAAGATGCAAAGATCTCTGTTAGAGCTAAGAGAAGGGATGCTATGGATGAAGTTAAGAAGAGTGAAAAATCAGGAGACATCACAGAAGATGATAGATTTTCATTAGAAGAAGAACTTCAAAAAATTACAGATAAGTACATTAAATCTATAGAAGAGATAACTCAAAAGAAAAATAAGGAGCTAATGTCAGTATAGTTGAATAAGATAGATTTCGCAAGGATAAGAGATTTTTTAAATAAAGATATAGGACCAAGTAAAATATCGCCTAGGATTATGACTTTATTTTTAAAGCAATTATCCTTGCTTTTAAATTCAGGACTTAGTTTAGATAAGGCCTTGATTATAATTCGTGATCAAAAACTAGATAAGAAACTTACTAAAAGTTTGGAGGGCGTTTTATACCAACTAGATCAGGGTTATAGTGCCTATGAAGCTTTCAGGAAGGAAGAAAAGGTCTTTGGCCCCATGCTAATTGCCTTTATAAAGTCAGGAGATGAGAGTGGAAAACTCGCTGATATATTGGAAGAATATGCGAGATATGTGGATTTTGATAGCAAGAACAAAAACCAAATAAAGCAAGCCTTGATTTATCCTATTATATTACTTCTTGTTACCATCTTTGTGGTGGCTATAATTATGACGGTGGTTATGCCTACCTTTGTATCTACCTTTGAGAGTTATGGAGTAGACCTCCCTATAACTACAAGGATATTGATAGGAATTTCCGAGACTTTTAGAGATTATGGGCTTGGTTTTTTGCTGTTTATATTGTTGGCCCTACTTGGATTTTTATTTTTATATAGAATAGCCTCCTTTAGGTTTAGGGTTGATACCCTTATATTCAAGTACATGCCCTTTAAGAAATTAAGATCTTTAAATATCGAATATCAGATTTCATCCCTATTATATATCTTAAGGTCAGGAGATATAAATTTGATAGAGTGCATGGACATAATAAAGGCAGCCTTCAAGAATACATATTTAAAAATTCAATTTGATTATATTAAGGAAGATCTCACTAAGGGACTTAGTCTTTCCAAATCCTTTGATATGAGAGGGATTTTTTCCAGATTATTAGTATCAATGGTCGAAGTTGGAGAGGAAAGTAGTAATTTGGAAGAATCATTGGATAAAGCTTCGGCTTACTATGCCAATGAATACATATATAGATTGGTCGGTGTTTCTAGACTTGCAGAACCAGTAATGATTTTGATAATGGCTCTAATAGTCGGTTTTGTTGTATTTTCTGTTGCTATACCGATGTTTGACTCGGTAAATTATATTTAGGAGAGGAATATGATTAAGAAAAAGAGAAAAGGATTTACATTGATCGAACTTGTTATAGTTATAGCAATAATTGCTATCTTAGTAGCCATAGCTATACCTAGGTACCAAGCTACTAGAAAAAGAGCTGCAGTTACTGCCCACAATTCTAACGTGCAAATGCTTAAATCTGCTGGTGTAATGGCCCTTTCTGAAAATGAAAAGTTAACAAAAGATGCTGTAGAAAAATACGTTGAGAAATGGCCAGAAGTTCCAAAGGGAATAGGGCATGATGGAGCTAAATATGAAGTAACTAGTGACGGAGATAATATTGTAGTTACTCCTGGTGAAATAGAAACAGGGGAAGAGACCAGTACAGAGAATAACGGTTAGGATTAAATGTTAAAAATTTTTATATTTGCCATAGGAACAATATTTGGATCATTCGCTAGCTTAGTAGTAGAGAGGTCTATCAGAGGGGAGTCTATTGTCTTTCCAGGTAGTCATTGCGATTCCTGTGGCAAGAGCTTGAAATTTTATGAAAATATTCCTATACTTTCCTTTATTTTCCAAGGAGGAAGGTGTAGGAGCTGTGGGGCAAAAATTCCTCCAAGGTTTCTTATAATGGAAATGTTAGGGGGGATTTTGATTCTCCTAGCGACCCACTATGGTTTAAGTCTTAGGGCATTTATGGTTTTTCTATCTTTGTTATTTGCCTTAATAATTGCCCTAATAGACCTTAGAACTATGGATATTTATATGACTTATGTATATGTTTTAATAGGTCTTGGGGTAATTTATAGGGTATTGTTTAGGAGCTTTTCAATAGGGTATTTCAAGAATATTGGAATGTTTACCTTGCTTTATTTACTGGTTTATTTTATTTCTCAAAAGTCTATAGGCGATGGGGATTTATTTTTTTATCTTGCCTTAAGTCTTTTTACGAGAGATAGTTTGTTTGTTTATTTTTGCTTGATATCTATTTGGTTAGGAGGGATATGGGGGATATTCTTGTTAATTAAATATAGAAACAGGAAGATGTCTATGCCCTTTGGTATCTTTATATTTTTATCTTACTTTATAACATCTTTGTTGGAGGTTAGAATTTTCCTATGAGAAAGAGAGGCTTTACCCTTATAGAAGTTGTTGTTTCTATCCTAATAATCTCTATAATGTCCTATGTCCTAATTTTCAAATTTAATTTTGTTGAAAAGGCTAGGTTTAGGAATGAAAAAAATCAGTTGTTAAATGATATCTACTATATTAGGCAAAAGGCTATCTTATCAGGAGTAGATACAAAAATTAAGTTTGAAAAGGATTCTTACAAGATTTTCCAAACACATAATGGAAATCTAGAAACAATTGATGGTAAATACCGTAAACTAAAGTACATAAGCCTAGCTGATGATAGCAGAGGAGATACAATAGTAAATTTCAATCCATCCGGATCTCCATCAGAAGCTACGACTATCAATTTTATATATAAGATAGGTTCAGAAAGAAGCAATTTATTTTTGGCAATAGGTGTAGGAGGCAGTGTGAGAATTTATGAAAATGATGAAGAAGTCGAAGATATTGACTGGCTTTACACTGGTTGAAGTAATCATAGCCCTAGGACTCATAGGAATAATAGCGGTATCTATGATGCCAGGACTTAATTCACTAATTCAAATAGATAGGCAAGTAAAAGAAGAGAGCAGAATTACTTATGCCCTAGAAGGGGCCATAGAAAAAGCAAGCGATGATCCCTATCAACTTATGGAAATTAATGATTACAAAATCGAGCTAAGGGTTAGTCCATACGGCCAAAGTGAAAACCTACATATTTACGAAGCCACTTATGAAGACTATTCCTTAGACCTAGTGAGGTAACTTATGAAAAAGAAAGGCTTTACCCTAATAGAGCTTGTAGTTGCCATCGCCATATCAAGTATTTTAATAGCAGCTATAGGCCTTGTACTATCGACAAATATAGGTATATCTAACCAAGCCTATCTCAGCGAAAAATCCTACAAGCAGGCAGCCTATGCCATGACCTACATAGAAGATAAAATTAATAGTGCTTACAAGATAACTGAAATAAACGATAGGGATAATTGTAATTTTTATCTTTTTAAGGAAGATAGTCCCTATGAAGTAAAAGATAAGGGATCAGCTGGGCCGAAATATAAAAAGGTCTATTCCAAATATAGGTTCTATACTAAAAACTTGGATCATAAAACCATCCTTCTTATTGAAACCGAAAATGAATATGGGGATGAAACCGGTATAGGCCGTAATAGGGTGGCAGATCTTGAAGATATAAGCCTCCATTATGATAGGGAAAATGAGATTATAAATATCTTGATAAATCAAACAAATAAATTTTCAAGATTTGAAGGGGCTATAAGGGTGGATAAGAAGTTGGTTAACGATGAATAAGCAAAAGAAAAAAGGATTTATAATTGTTTATGTTCTGATAATACTATTAGTTGTAGCAGTAATCTTTAGCTTTTTTCTGGGTCAAATTGAAAATAACAAGGACCTAAATGACAATTTGTTAGATAGAAAACAGCTAAATTATGATATGTTATCTACTAATAATCTTGTTCTAGAAGAAAAGTATGACTTAATAAAGGACTTTATGATAAATACCTACTCAGGAAAATCTGAGGACCAAGCAAGAAAGGAATTTTCCATTTCTTATAAGGATAAGACATACTCATTTATCCTTGTCTACCTAAAAGAAACCAATAACCTTGAGCTAGATGATACTTTTTTGCTTGCTAATAAGAGGACTTACTCAAAAAAATCAGCTACCCTCCTTCATACTTACCTCAAAGCAGACGTAAATCCCATATTAGATTTTGAAGGTCCACCAACCTATGAGGAAGCCGATGAAGAATATGACAAGGTAGAATTCACAAATGAACCTATCGTTAAAGATGAATTAATTATTAAAGATAAGAGTAAAGATAGCGAGGATATCAAAAAAGAAAGTGATAATAATAAAGATAGGTCCAATGATGAAGAAAATGATAAGAATGAAGCAAGTAGTGATGTGCTAGAAAATGACTCTAGTAATGAAAATGAAGATACTAGTGATAAGGAAAAAATTGAAAAAGATAAGGAAGAAGATATAGAAATCCTAGACCATGGGGTCATAAATATTGAAGGAGACCTTATACTTGAGGATGATTTTACTTTTGAAGGAATCTTAATTGTAAAGGGAAATGTTAAGACTAATGGTCACAAGTTAAATATAAGGGGGCAATTTATCGGGCACTATTATGATAATGATGATATAAAAATTATCAGGGATAAGAAAGTGACTAGGGAATATATAGCTAATATAGATGACTTGCTTGATTTTTATACCTATGCTCAGAAATTTAATAATTAACATGTGAAATAAGTATAGGATTACTTTGTGAGATAAGTTTAGAGGGAGCATCAAATATTATAAGCAAGACCACTTACCTATATAATAGAGAAAAAGTTAAAGTTAAGTATAATAGTAGTATAAATTAGAATCTTTGGAGGTAATATGAAAATTCTAGTAATAAATTGTGGTAGTTCATCATTAAAATACCAACTTTTCAACATGGACAAGGAAGAAGTTATGGTAAAGGGTCTTGTTGAAAGAATAGGTATCGAAGGATCAAGACTTATCCAAGAAAAAGATGATGATAAATATATAATAGAAGAAAGTATGAAGGACCATACAGAAGCAGTATCACATGTATTTAATGCCTTAGTTGATAAGGAAAGTGGAGTAATCTCAGACCTATCAGAAATTGATGCAGTAGGACATAGGTTTGTTCATGGTGGTGAAAAGATTACAGAATCTTCTATAATCAATGACGAAGTTAAGGATGCAATCAACGAATATACAAAATTTGCACCACTTCACAACCCAGCTAATCTTATGGGACTTAAGGCATGTGAAGAACTCCTACCTGGCACACCAAACGTTGCAGTATTTGATACAGCTTTCCACCAAACAATGCCTGCAAAAACATTCCTCTATGGAATTGATTATAAATATTATGAAGAAGATGGAATTAGAAAATATGGATTCCATGGAACAAGTCATAAATTTATAACCAACAAAACAGCAGAACTTTTAGGAAAAGATGTAGAAGATTTAAATATTATCTCCTGCCACCTTGGAAACGGTTCATCAATTACAGCTGTTAAAAATGGTAAGTCTTATGATACATCAATGGGTCTAACCCCACTTGAAGGACTAATCATGGGAACAAGATCTGGAGATATGGATCCAGCAGTTATAACTTATTTAATGGAAAATAAACATATTTCTCCAAAAGATATGGAAAATTTACTAAACAAAGAATCAGGAGTTTATGGAGTATCTGGAGTAAGCTCAGACTTTAGAGACCTTGAAGATAGCGCTAAGGAAGGCAATGAAAGAGCTCAAATAGCTTTAGATATTTTCCAAACCAGGGCTAAAAGATATATAGCAGGATATATGGCAGAAATTGGAAGTGTAGATGCCATAGTATTTACAGGAGGAATTGGTGAAAATTCAATCGATATGAGAAAAGATATCCTTGATGGCTTCCAACAATTCGGCATCGAAATAGATGATGAAAAGAACAATGTTCGTGGTGGAGCTCACGAGATTTCAACTGATGATTCTAAGGTTAAGGTAATGGTGATAGCAACTAATGAAGAGTTAATGATAGCAAGAGATACAAAAGAGCTTGTAGAGCTTGACAAGTAGGCACTATCATTATATAATAATAAAGATTGCTAAACTGATAAGAGGAGGTGTTATAGATGGCAGTACCAAAGAGGAGAACATCAAAAACAAGAAAAAACAAAAGAAGAGCCTCAGCTTATACTTTGAAGAGATCAAACTATGTTGAGTGTCCAAATTGCCACGAACCTATGTTAGCTCACAGAGTTTGCCCAAACTGTGGATACTACAAGGGTGAAGCAATTCTTGATGTAGAGTAAAGAGATAGTGTTTAACACTATCTTTTTTTGTAAATTTTAAAGAGGATAATATGAAGATACTAATCGATACATATGGAGCAGACCAAGGGGAAAAAGTTCTAGTAGAAGGAGCTATAAAGGCTCAAAGTCAGAGGAACTTCACCCCAGTTTTTCTTGGCAATAAAGAAAAAATAGAAGGTATCATAGGTGGAAGAATAAAGGATTATGAAATAATTCACACAGATTCCTTTATATCAAATGACGAAGATCCAGCTAGGGCCATTAGAAGAAAAAAGGATGCATCCATTGTAATAGGATATAATAAATTAAATGAAGGGGGCTATGACGGACTTTTGTCTGCAGGATCTACTGGAGCCTTGCTATCTGGTGGACTTTTTATTGCCAAAAGAATAGATGGAATCCAAAGAGCTGCCCTTGCAACTAGCCTTCCTACTAAAGATGGGGTAAGTATACTTATGGATACGGGAGCAAATATGGACTGCAAGGCCCAATATTTGGAAGAATTTGCCCTAATGGGTAAAGTATATCTAGAAAATGTTCTAGGAATTGATAATCCCAAGATAGCCCTATTAAATGTTGGTGTTGAGTCCCATAAGGGTAACAAACTAGCTAAAGAAACTTACAAGCTATTAAGTGAGTCAAAACTTAATTTTATAGGAAATATAGAGGCTCGTGATTTGCTGACAGGCAAGGCTAATGTCATCCTAGCTGATGGTTTTGATGGAAATATAGCCATAAAAACAGCAGAAGGAGTTGGAAGCCTATTATTTAAAGAGCTTAAGGGGATGTTCAAAAGCTCTACTAGAAATAAGCTTGCAGCAGGCATCCTTAAAAATGACCTCAAAAGGCTTATTAGTGCCTACAATGTAGATGAAATAGGAGGAGCACCACTTCTAGGAGTAAAATCCTATGTTTATAAGGCCCATGGAGCATCCAATGAAATGGCTATAACAAGTGCCATCCTAGGACTTATGGAATATATTGACAAAAAAGTTATCGAAAAAATTGAAGGAGAATTGGTATGATAAGAGATAGGTTAAGAGAACTAGCAATAGAAAATTTAAATCTAAAAGATGAAGAAATTGATTTTGACAACAAGATATCAGACTATGATATAGACTCTATAGACATGGTTGATTTTATAATGGTTCTAGAAGATGAATTTTCAATAGAATTCACTGATGAAGAATTAGATGAAATTGAAACCCTAGCTGACATAGTTAGTGTTATAAAAAGTAAAAATTAATGGCTATTTCTGAAAGTAGATTAAAAAAAATAGAAGAATTTGAAAATAAAATCGGCTACGTCTTTAAGGATAAGAACCTTATTGATGTAGCCTTTACTCATTCTTCTTATACAAATGAAGTCAAGGGAGCCAAGCAAAATAACGAAAGACTCGAATTCTTGGGGGATGCTATCCTCGATATGATAGTAAGCGAGATTCTTTTTAGGAGATATCCCAACAAGGAAGAAGGCTGGCTAACTAAGACTAGGTCAAGACTAGTATGTACTTCATCCTTTGCCCTAGCAGCTGATAAATTTCAAATGTCTTCTTATTTGAATTTTGGTAATGGAGAGAAGCAAAATGGAGGAGAACTCAAAAAACATGTGAAGGCTGATACCTTCGAGGCTTTTTGTGCTGCCCTTTATCTTGATTCTTCACTCGAGGTCCTATATGAATTCTTGAAGGGAAATTACCATAAAGAGGCCCTCAATATAATAAAGGACGAGAAAATCTTTAATGACTACAAGACAAAACTCCAAGAGTATCACAATTCCAATGATAAGAAGATCTTGAAGTATGAACTAGTAGAAGAAAATGGTCCAGAGCATAACAAGACCTTTACTATGGCAGTCAAGCTTGGTAACAGGGTTTTGGCTACAGGAAGTGGTAGAAATAAGAAGCAGGCCGAACAAGAAGCTGCCAAGGCAGCCTATGAGAAGATTAAGAAATAATTATGAAGAAGAAAGAATACATTATTCCAATCTTTATTCCATTTTTGGGATGTCCGCATGACTGCGCCTTTTGTAACCAGGTTAAGATAACCAATTATAGGGATAAGGTCAACAAGGAAAATATAATAGAAGAAATCGAGAAAAATCTTTCTTACTTTCCAGATAATGAGAATTTGAAGGAAATAGCCTTCTATGGAGGATCCTTTACTGCCCTTCCACTAGAAACTATGGTTGCTTATCTTGAAATAGCTAAGTCCTACAAAGATAAGGGGATTATTGATAGGATCAGACTTTCTACTAGACCTGATTGTATAAATAATTTTATTCTGGATATTTTAAAGGACTATGGAGTTGATATAATCGAGCTTGGTATCCAATCCTTGGACCAAGAAGTCCTCGATGCCAACGAAAGGGGCCACAGGGTAGAAGACTCTTATGAGGCAAGCTCCCTTATAAAGAAAAGAGGCTTTACCTTGGGTCATCAAATTATGCCAGGACTCTTTAAGGATAGTTTTGCTAAAACTATAAAAACAGCCATAGACTCAGCCAATATGGAACCAGATATTGTGAGGATCTATCCGACTTTAGTTATAAAAGAAACTAAACTCGAGCAATATTTCAATCAAGGTATCTACAAGCCCCTAAGCCTAGATGAAGCCGTAAAATTATCAGCCCTTGCCTATATGATTTATAGGGCAAAAAATATCAATGTTATTAGGATAGGTCTCCAAGTCACAGAAAATATCAATGACAAGGAAGATGTAGTGGGTGGTCCCTTCCATTCAGCTATAAGGCAACTTGTAGAATCGTATATCTATAGGATATATATAGAAAAATTAATTAAAGAAAATAATATAGAAGATGAAGCAAGAATTTACACTGACGATAGGTCGATATCAATCATAGCAGGCAATTTAAAATCTAACAAAAAATACTTCTATGATAGGTATGGTATAAAGCTAAGTTTTAAAAGTACAAAGGAAGTTCCATATATGGATACAAATGGGACAAAAATTGCCCTAGATATTGATGGATTTATCTACAATTATGTAAAAGAAAATTATGGTGGTGATTTAAAATTAGACTAGAAAGTATAGAGCTAAAGGGCTTTAAGTCCTTTGCCAGTAGAACTAAAATTGAATTTGACGACAAAATCACTGCTGTAGTCGGCCCCAATGGATCAGGTAAGAGTAACATAGCCGATGCCATTAGGTGGGTATTAGGTGAGCAATCTGCCAAGTCTCTCCGTGGAGCTAAGATGAATGACCTTATCTTTAAGGGGGGAGAAAGCAGCAAGTCCCTAAACCTTGCAGAAGTAGTTCTAAATTTTTCCAATGAGGATAAGAGTCTTAATATAGACTATGACCATGTCAAAATCCTCCGTAGGGTCTATCGAGATGGGGAAAATGAATATAGGATTAATGGTAAAAAAGTTAGGCTCAAGGATATCAAAGAGCTATTCTTGGATACAGGTGTTGGTAAGGAAGGCTACTCTATAATATCCCAAGGACGTATTGACCAAATAATCTCCTCATCGCCCAAGGATAGGCGACTTATTTTTGAAGAGGCAAGTGGTATAGCCAAGCACAAGTATAGGAGGGATGAATCCTCCAAAAAACTTGAAAAAGTTAGCGATGATTTGGAAATTATTGAAAGGGACTGGGAATTTAAAAAGCGTGACCTGGACCACCTTAAAACCTACAAGGATAACTACTTGAAAAATAAGGACCTTACTGAAGCACTCAACAAAGATGCCTATTTTTACATCAAAGAGAAAAGTCAAAGCCTTGTAGAAAAGGAAAAAAAAATTAGTGAAGACCTTAGCCTCATAGATAAAGAAATCTTACAAAAGACTAAGGATAAGGAAGGTTATGAGAAAAAACTTGGGCCTTTTAAGGAGAATTTGGGCGCAATCCTAACTAGGGCAGATGGCTACAAGGGAAAATTAGAAGAGATAAGGGCCTTAAAGGATAAGGCAACCAATACTATTGAGATAAATAAGCAAAAGCTAGACTACAACGAGAGGGATATTGATAGGATTGGTAGAGAAATTGAAACCAATAAGTTAAAAAGAGAGAAGTTAAGTAGTGACCTTGAAAAAAGTAGGATAGCTAAGGAAAAAATAGAGGAAGAATTAGACCTTGAAATAAAAAATAATAAGGCCAAGGAAGAAGAAATAATAAAGCTTGACCAGGTAATAGATGATCTAAAAAAGGAAAAATCCAAGTATCGAAAAGACCAAGATGACCTGAATAATTTAATATATCAAATAGAACTAGAGCAAAAATCTAGGGAAGTCCTAGACAAAAAACGAGCAGAAGATGCAATAATAAGGGGTCAAAAGATTAGTAAAATCGAAGACCAACTCAAAAGCTTTGAAGAAGAAAGGGAATCTCTTGACCAAGATGTAAAGGCTAAAGAGTCTGAGATTGATAATTTATCTAGGGATGTCAATAGCCTAAAAGAAAATCTTGAAGCTTCTAGGGCTAGTATGGAAGAGCTAGTTATTGAAAATAACAAGAACAACCTAAATTTGAAGTCCGCTATTTCTGAATTTAAATTACAAAAGGAAACTATTGAAAAAAATAGGGGATATTTTTATTCTATCCAGGAGTTTCTAAATAAAAGTAAGGAAAAGGGCCTAGATGACCTCTACTTAGATTCGCTTGCCAATCTAATTAGGGTTAGCGAGGGCTATGAAGATGTCATAGATATTTTGATGTCAGCTGGCCTACAAAATATTGTTACTAGAAACAAGGAAGATACCAGGAAGTTAATCAACTTCGTAAACTCTAATAGACTTGGTAGGGTAACTTTTTTGCCGATGGACTCTATCAAATCTTTCAGAAAAGAAAGACCTAAGGAAGATGAAGTCCTTGCCATGGCCTATGACTTGGTTGACTATGACCCAAGCCTAGGCTCTATTATAGATCACTTCTTAGGATCTACTGTAGTTGTTAGGGATATAGATGATGCAGTTAGCCTATCAGAAAAAATCAAGGGCTATAGGATAGTTAGTAAAAACCTTGATATTATAAATACCTGGGGGTCAATGGTCGCAGGTAATGATAAGAATAGAAAGAAGAATACCGACCTATTAAACAGGAATAAAAAGCTAGACCTAATAAAAAAAGACCTACTTCTTTTTAGGAATAAAAAAGATGAGATGAATAAGGCGTACTCTAGTCTAAGTCAGAAGATAGCAAGTCTCAAAGATGAGATTGAAGATAAGGACTTAGACCTAAAAGCCAAGGAAAAGGACCTTTCAAGTCTTAGAAGAGATCTAGATGGCCTTATTATTAGGATAGAAAATTCTTATGCCAACCTAGAAGACCTACAAAAAGATATGTCCCTTGATTCAAGCGAGTTTTCTGATGTAGACCTTGACGAAAAGAAAAGGCAGAGGGAAGTCTTAATTGAAAAGACAGAAAAAATTAGCCTTGACCTAAATGTAAGCAAGGAAATGTATGCCACTAGCAAGGAAGAAAATTTAAAGGCTCAAAGTAAGATAGAGATCCTAAGAAGGGATATAAACCTAGCGGCAAATTCCTTAGCTAGCCTAGAAAATGAAATTGCTGACTTAGATGAAACCTATAAAAGAAATACAAAAATAAAGGCTCAATTAGAAGAAGACCTCGATGGGTTAAATATCAAAGAAAAGGACCTTAGAGCTAAGATAAGTGACTTTGAAGGTCAAATTACTAAGCTTCAAGGAGATATATCTAAGAGTAAGCAAATTATTTCAGATATGGAAGGAAAAAACCAAGAGCTTATTAAACTTAATAAGGAAAGCGAAGATAGGCTAAACGACCTTAATTTAAAGAGGGTTAAGGTATCCTATGACCTAGATATGGCTAGGCAAAACTTGGCTTCCATAATGGATGAAGTAGGGCCTTTTATGTCTATTTCTTATGATAAGGCAGAAGAATTATTTATAGGTCAGGAGCCTACAAAAGTTACCAAGAAGGCACTTGTTGATAGACAGAGGGAGATTAATTCTATAGGATTTTTCAATGAAACTTCTCTACAGGATTACGAAAGTGCAAAGAAGGACTTCGACTTCTTGGATAAGCAAATGAAGGACCTTATTAACTCCAAATCTGATATAGAAGAGATGATAGCAAGGCTTGAAGAGCAAATGAAAGAAGAATTTGTCAAGAATTTTAATATAATTAACGAGAAATTTACTAGAATCTTTAAGGTTTTGTTTAAGGGGGGAGATGCGAGGTTGCTCCTAGATTCTAAGGATAGCTTAAATGCCGGCGTAGATATTGAAGCAAGGCCTCCTTCTAAGTCTCCTAAGTCCATATCCCTCCTATCTGGTGGGGAGAAGGCCCTTACTGCAGTGGCTCTTTTATTTGCAATCTTTGAAACAAATCCTGCTCCCTTTGCCATCCTTGATGAGATAGATGCTGCCTTAGATGAGGCCAATATCAAAAGATATATAGAATACCTAAAGAGTCTATCTGATAAGACCCAATTTATTATGATAACCCATAGGCAAACAAGTATGACCTTAGCTGAGAAAATTCATGGGGTAACCATAGACGATAAGGGTATAAGTAAGCTATATTCCATTGACTTCGGTCAAAATTGAAATGATTGTTTATAAAAGTAAAATATATAGGTAAGGAGGATATATGGCAATTAGAAATATTAGAACAGAAGGGGACCCAATATTAAGAAAAAAATCTAAGCTAGTTCCTGAAGTTACAGATAGAATAAAAGTTTTACTAGACGACATGGCAGATACTATGTATCATGCTGACGGTGTCGGACTTGCTGCTCCTCAAGTTGGAATATTAAAGAGAGTCATAGTAGTTGACCCAAGAGAAGAAGAAATAGGATTAGTTAAGCTAATTAATCCTGAGATTATAGAAGAGGACGGCGAGCAAATTGGAGTTGAGGGATGTCTATCAATTCCAAACTTTACTGCAACGGTCAAAAGACCAGAACATGTTAAGGTAAAATATTTAGACGAAGAAGGCAATGAGAAAATCTGGGATGCCCACGGTTTTCCAGCAGAAGTCCTATGTCATGAAATAGACCATCTTGATGGAATTTTATTTAGGGACAAGTATGTAGAAGAATTGGAATATAATGATTAATATATGTTTTATGGGAAGTCCGAAGTTTGCTTTGCAGACTTTGGATATTCTTTATTATGATAAAAATTTTGATATAAAATTAGTTGTTTCTGCACCTGATAAGAAAAGATCCAGGGGCAAGGTCACACCAACTCCTATCAAGGAATATGCCTTGGATAAAGGACTTGATGTAATAACACCAGATAGCGTAAATACTGATGAATTTGTAGAGGAACTCCAAAAAAGAGAAATCGATTTTATAGTCGTGGTTGCCTTTGGACAATTGATAGGCAAAAAACTTTTAGATGTCTATGAGGACAGGATAATTAACCTCCACCCATCTCTCCTACCGAAATACAGGGGAGCAAGTCCTATGCAATTTAGCCTACTTAATGGAGAAAAAATAACAGCTGCGACCTCTATGCTTATAGAAAAGGGCATGGATAGTGGGGATATTCTTATTCAAAGGGAAGTTCCTATCGATGATGACGAAGACTACTTTGACCTAGAAGAAAGGCTTAGCCAAGTAGGAGCTGAAGCTATTAGGGATAGCTTGCTTAATTTTGATAAGGTTTATGCTAAAAGAATTAAGCAAAATGATGAAGAAGCTACTTATTGTACCAAGATTACAAAGGATATGGGAAAGATTGATTGGAATAAATTATCTGATGAGATAGTCAATAAAGTACGTGCCTTTGTAGAATATCCTGTGGCTTTTTTCACCTACCAAGGTAAAAATTTGAAGGTTCATAAGGCTAAAGTCCTTAGTGGCTATGAGGCCAATCCTTCCTATGTATACAAGGCAAATCCCAAAGAAGGACTAATCATAGGAACTGGCGATGGGGCAATAGAAATTAAGACCATCCAAGCTCCTGGCAAGAAAGCCATGGCAAGCGAGGCCTTCCTTTTGGGAAATAAAATCGGAGAAAAGAAAAAATTAGATGAATGACTTAGATTTAGTTTTTAAGATTTTAGAAAATGTTCTATATAAGGATAAGAAAAGTAACGAAGAAATAAACCTAGCAGCCTACAAGGCTGATAACCTATCCTATGTAACTAGGCTGGTCTATGGAGTATTGGAAAATAAAATTTACCTAGACTATATGATTGATAAGCTATCTAGTGTAAAAATAAAGAAAATCCACAAAAATGTCCTTATAATCCTGGAAATGGGATTTTATAATATACATTTCCTTAACACTAAGGACTATGTCACAGTAGATAAGCTAGTTGACTTAACTAAGTCAAAGAATAAAAGATCTGCTGGTTTTGTCAATGCTATCCTAAGAAATTTTATTAGAAATGAAGATGAAATAAGTAAAATTAAGATAAGTGATGATTTAAAATCCCTATCAGTAAGATATTCCATGCCCTTAGAAATAAGCTCATATATAAATGAGGCCTATGGGATAGACTATACCAAAAATTTCTTAAGGTATGTTAACACCTACCAAGACCTAAGTATAAGGGTCAACAAGCTAAAGACGACCAAGGAAGATCTAAAAAAATCCCTAGAAGAAAAGGACTATGAGATAGAAGAATCTAATATATCACCCAATGCCCTTAAGGTCAAAAATCCTGCTGGCCTTGTAGAAGATGATTTATTTACCGATGGCTATTTTACAGTCCAAAATGATGCTAGCATGAAGGTTGTAGAAGTCTTAGATCCTAAAGAAAATACCAGGATACTTGACCTTTGTGCAGCACCAGGGACCAAGACATCTTATATAGGAGAGTACACCAAGAACAGTGCAGATATTACAGCTAATGACCTAAGTGAGAAAAAACTTTCCCTAATAGATCAAAATATAAATAGACTAGGCCTTAAAAATATAAAACTTGTTAGCTTTGATGGAGCAGACTTTAATGAACCTCTAGCAAATGCTTTTGATTATGTCCTAGTAGATGCACCTTGCTCCGGCCTTGGTCTTATGGCGAGGAAAGTTGAAATCCGATACAACAGGACTGTAGATGATATTAAAAACCTGGCAAGCCTTCAAAGAAAGATCTTAGACCAGGCCATTAGATACTTAAAGCAAGGAGGCTACCTAGTCTTTTCGACTTGTACCCTAGGGCCTTTAGAAAATAAGGACAATTTTAATTATTTGAAGGCTAAGGCTAATTTGGATCTAGTAAATATAGATGGCAAGGAATATATTGAGTTTGTACCATTTATAGATAATACTGACGGATTTTTTATAAGTAAATTTAGGAAGAAATGAGATGAGAGTTACCATTAATGATAAAACTTTAGAAGAGCTTGAGGAGCTTTTCCTAAAAAAAGGCTACCAAAAATTTAGGGCCAAACAAGTTTTTAGGCAAATTCATGTAAACAAGGTCAATGACTTTGACCAAATGACTGACTTAAGCAAGGATATGAGAGAAGAGCTTAGTCAAAAGTTCTATTTTCCATCAGTTAAAATGGAGGAAGAATTTGTATCAAAGATCGATTCTACCAAAAAATATCTCCTAAGCCTTGATGATGGCAATATAATTGAAGCTGTCTTTATGGACTATGAATCAAGGAAGACTATCTGTATTTCTTCACAAGTTGGCTGTAGGATGGGGTGCAAATTCTGTGCCTCTACCAAAAAAGGCCTTGAAAGAAACCTCACAGCCGGAGAAATCCTAGAAGAAGTATATGAACTTGAAAGAATAAATGGAGATATTAACAATATTGTAATAATGGGGATAGGAGAACCCCTTGATAATTTTAAAAATATTACCAAGTTTATTTCTCTAATAACCGATGAAAGGGGAAGGAATTTATCCCATAGGTCAATAACCCTATCGACTTCGGGTCTAGTACCAAAGATTTATGAATTGGCTGATATGGATATTGACGTAAATTTGGCTTTATCACTCCACTATGCGAGTGATGAAAAAAGACGTAAGTTTATGCCTATAGCCAACAAATATTCTATAAGGCAACTGATAAAGGCTTGTGATTATTACCTTGATAAGACCAAGAGAAGGGTTAGCTTTGAATATGTAGTAATAGACGGAGTTAATAATTTAGATGATGATGTCAATAATTTAGTAAGTCTATTTGCCGGTAAGAATATCCATATAAACCTTATACCGCTAAACCCTATAGAAGAATTTGCCTATGGAAAACCTAAAAATTCTGCCCTACGAGACTTTAGAGATAAACTTTCTAGAAAAAAACTTAATGCAACCATAAGAAGGTCCATGGGATCAGATATAGATGCTTCTTGTGGCCAGTTAAGAAATAATTATGCGAGGTAAGCATGAAATTTAGTACGATATCGAATATAGGTAAGCACCGAAAACTAAATGAAGATTACTATGGCAACCTTGAGAAGGGTGATCTAGATTTTTTCATCGTGGCTGACGGAATGGGAGGTCACTCTAATGGGGAAGTGGCAAGTAAACTTGCTAGCAAAATTTATATAGATTTTGCCCAAAATGAAGAGATAGATTCCTACGATTCTTATCTAGACTTCCAGGAGGAGGCTCTTAGAAGGGCTAATAAGGAAATTTATAACCTAGCAGCCTCTGAAGATGGCTTAAAGATGGGGACAACTGCGGTTTGCCTTATAATAGATAAGAAAGAAAAAAAGTACTATATAAGCCACCTGGGAGATTCTAGGATCTATATATTTAGAGATGGTGAAATTTTTTATAAGACTCGTGATCATAGTCTTTTAAATGACCTATTGGATTCAGGATCACTAACAGAAGATGAGGCAAAAAACTTTAAAAACAAATCTGCAATAACTAAGGCTGTAGGAATCGAAGAAGAGATTAGTCCTGAAAGTTGTCTTGTAGATATGAAGGAAAATGATAAGCTTCTAATATTTACAGACGGCTTGTCGAATGAACTAGATGATATGGAAATTAGGGCAATAGTGAATGAAAATACTGATGTATATGAGATTTCAACTAAGCTTATTAAACTTGCCCTAGATAAGGGTGGTCACGACAATATAACTGTGACTACTATTTTGATATGAGAGGGAATATGGAAAAGATAATTTTGGACAATAGGTACGAGATTATTGAACAAGTCGGCGTAGGAGGTATGGCCAATGTCTACAAGGCAAAAGATAGGCTTCTTGATAGGATTGTAGCCATCAAAGTATTGAAGGACCAATACGCTGAAGACGATGAGTTCTTAAAGAAGTTTAATAACGAAGCTCAATCAGCTGCCAAGTTAAACCATGTCAATATCGTTAATGTCTACGATATAGGAGAAGATATGGTATTAGGTCGCAAGCTTTATTACATTGTAATGGAATATGTGGAGGGGACTACCCTAAAGGATTTAATTGATAAGGAAGGTAGACTTTCTAATCATGATATCACTGATTATTCCATCCAGATAGCACAGGCATTAAAATCAGCCCACGAGTCAGGCATTATCCACAGGGATATCAAACCTCAAAATATAATGATAGATAAGTATGGTCTTGCTAAGGTTACAGATTTTGGTATAGCAAGGGTTTCATCCAATGCGACCATTACATATACATCTTCTATCCTAGGGACTGTTCATTATATTTCGCCTGAACAAGCCAAGGGAAAGATAGTAGATGAAAAGAGCGACCTCTACTCTCTTGGAGCTGTAATGTATGAGATGGCAACAGGTAGGGTTCCTTTTGATGCTGATAATTCTGTTGGAATTGCAGTAATGCATATCCAAGATAAACCAAGAGATGCGAGGGAAATAAATCCATCCCTATCTGATAAATTAAATAGTATCATAATGAAGCTGTTAGAAAAGGATCCTTCAAATAGGTACCTTAGTGCCAAGGACTTAATAACTGCCTTAGAGGGAAATCTTGTAAGGGTAAATGAAACACCTCCTTCTGATACAGCAAGGATTCCAATAAGGGTCATGGAAGATAAAAAAGAAGATACCGAGGCAATCTATGTTTCAGCTAGTGAGGATAGGGACGATAAGGAGAAGAAAAAGCCAATAAAGGTCTTGCCTATAGCCCTAGTAGCCCTTCTCTTAGTCTTACTAGTGGCTTTCTTACTAACAAGGCCTAATAAAGATAAGATTGAAGTTCCGACTGTTATAAACCTAAACCAAGATATGGCAGTTAGGGAGCTAGAAAAAAGAGGCTTCAAGGCTAATATATTAAGAACTGAAGAGAGTGATGAATATGACAAAGGTAAAGTCATGAAGCAAGACCCTAATTCAAGTGTCTTGGTAGAACCTGGTACTACTGTAAACTTGGTAATTTCTGAGGGAAGGGAAGTAAATGTAGTCGACCTATCAGGTCTAAATATAAATAACGCTGAGGAGGCCCTAAAAGAAATAGGACTTTCAATAGGTAGAACAACTACAGAATATTCTGATACTGTAGAAAAAGATATGATAATTAGGCAAGACCCTAAGCCAGACTCTAAGGTTCAAACAGGAACAAAAGTCGATATTGTAATATCTTCAGGACCAGAAGAAAAGATAGAAAATACCACTGTTCCTAACTTAGTTGGGGTCGAAGAAAATACTGCCTACGACCTAATTAACCAATTTGGCTTGTCAATTAGAAATGTTGAGTACAAGGAGAGCGAAGAATATGAAGAGGGCCTTGTAATTAGCCAATCAATATCAGAAGGTACGGAAGTCGCTATGGGATCAGCAATAGACCTAGTAGTATCTACAGGCAAAAAAGAAGAAGAAAAGGAAGAAAATCAAGTCAAGAACGTAGATTTGAGACTAACAATCAATACTGAAAATGACACATTTAATGTCAAGATTTACAAACTAGATGAAAATAAAGCTAGGACAGATTTGATGTACAATGAAGATAAATCAAAGGAAGATTTAACAGAAGAGGGAATATTAAACCTTAACTTCAAGGCAATCCTAAATACAAACTTTGAAGTAGTAGTAGATGATGAGTCTTATGGAGTGTATACAGTAAATTGAAAACAGGGAAAATTATAAAAACACAAAAAGACATATACTATTTAGATGTAGATGGTCAGACCTACCTATGTAAGGCTAGGGGTAACTTTAGAGTTAAGGGAGTTAAGCCCCTAGTAGGAGATAGGGCGGAGATTGAAGTAACTGGAGATAGGGAAGGCTATATCAAAAATATAATTGATAGGAAAAATGAAATCAAAAGACCTAATATAGCAAATGTCGACCAACTTTTGTTATTTGTTACAATCAAAAATCCTCCCCTTAACCTCCTAAGACTTGATAAGTACTTATCAATGTGCGAATTTATAGATATAGATGTTGTAATCATCTTATCTAAGTCAGACCTTGCAAGTGAAAAAGAAATCGAAGAATTTAGGGAGATTTATCAAAATATTCCCTATGAGCTTTTAGTTTTAGATAATTATAATTCTTTCCCCAAGGATAGGATTTTAGCGATACTTAATGGAAAAACCTCGGCCTTATCTGGAGCATCAGGGGTTGGTAAGTCTACTTTTCTAAATAACTTGGTAGATGAAGATATAGAAATCGGATCAATTTCTGAAAAGCTTAAGAGGGGCAAGAATACCACAAGGCATACCGAAATTTTTAAGGTGAATGAGGACTCCTATATTTTTGATACACCAGGCTTTGATTCCTTTGATATAGACTTTATAGAAGACGAGGCTGATCTAAAATACACCTTTAAGGAATTTGACAATTCATCCTGTAAGTTTAATAATTGCAACCATATAAATGAACCCCAATGTAAGGTCAAGGAAGAATTAGACCAAGGCCTTATTGCAGGGTCAAGGTATGAGAACTACTTGTCCTTATTTAATGATATAAAAAAAAGGAGAGAAAACAAATGGTAGAACTTAGTCCATCAATTTTATCTTGTAACTTTTCAAGACTCCAAGAAGACTTGGACCAAACCAAAAATACCAGGATAAAAATGCTCCATATAGATGTAATGGATGGCTTATTTGTCCCAAATATTTCCTTTGGTTTTAAGATAATTAGTGATATTAGGGATGATAACGACTTATTTTTTGATACCCATCTTATGATTGAAAGACCGGAGAGGTACATAGAAGATTTTAAAAAAGCTGGATCTGACAGGATAACTTTCCATTACGAGGCTACTGATGATGTTAAGAAGGTTATTGACCTAATAAGGCAAAATAATATGGAAGTTGGCTTAACCCTAAAGCCAAAAACAGATCCAAGCCTTCTCTTGCCATATTTAAAGGATATAGACTTAATATTGGTTATGAGTGTAGAGCCAGGTTTTGGTGGACAGACCTTTATGGAAGATTCTATCGAGAGGATTAGATTCTTTAGGAAATATATTGATGATAGTAACCTAGTTACTAAAATCCAAGTAGATGGGGGCATAAAGACCACTAATGTCAAAAAAGTAATATATGCTGGATGTGATGAAATAGTTTCAGGTTCTGATATCTTTGCTAAGGATGATATAAGGGGTCAAATCAAAAAATACTACGAAATTTTTGAAAGTTAAAAAAAGACGAGGCTTAGTAGAGGGCCTCGTTTTTTGGAGCTAGAAACAGGACTTGAACCTGCAACCTACGGTTTACGATACCGGTGCTCTACCAATTGAGCTATTCTAGCAGGTATTAATTATTATACCATAATTTTATCTTTTCCTTAAATTTTATTATGTGTTATAATTATTATAATGATTTATATTTACCTTGCCCTATAAAATTTGTATTGAATTTCTAGGGAGGATTAATATTATCTTACATAGATTTTACAATCATAATTTATAATTTATGAAGGAGTTATTAAATGATTTATTCAGTTATAGATATTGGTTCAAATACCATAAGGCTATCTGTTTTTAAAGTTAAGGGAGAAGGTGTAATTAACTTATTTAGTGAAAAGGAACAAGCTTCCCTAAGGTCTTACTTTAAGGATGGAATACTAAGTGAGAAGGGGATTAATAAGCTTATCGAAGTTTTGAAAATCTTTAAGAGTGTCATTGATAATTTTGATGAGATAGACAAGGTCTACCCTTTTGCAACTGCAACTATAAGAAATTCTTCTAATAGAAATGAAATCCTCAAGAAGGTTAAGGATGAAGTAGGCTTTGATATTGAAATCCTATCTGGTGAGGAAGAAGCCAAGCTTGCTTTTATAGGAGCTAGCTCTTCTATAGATGTAAGTCGTGGAGTATTGACTGATATAGGCGGTGGTTCTAGCGAAGTTGTTATAATTGATCATAGCAAGGTTATTAAATCTACATCTCTTGATATAGGTTCTTTATCAGCCTTTAACGATTATGTAAAGGGACTTCTAGTAAGTAAAGATGAAAAAAAAGATATAGATGAAGAGGTAAAAAAAGAACTGGCTGATAATAATATGTACAAGGAAGACCATGATATATTAGCTGCTGTAGGTGGCTCTGCGAGAGCTACTCTTAAGCTATACAACAACCAATATGACTTGTCACCTTCAAACTACGAGATGGAAGCTTCAAAGCTAAATGACCTAATAAAAGACACCCTAGCTATGGAAGATAGGAACACCCTGGATCTAATCCTTAAAGTTAAGCCTGACAGGATTCATACCCTAGTACCTGGTATGATAATATTAAATAGGATAGCAAAATATTTCTCCTGCAAAATAATCAACGTAAGTCAAACAGGAGTTAGGGAAGGATATATCTATAATAAGGCTCTAAAAGTAAAATAAGAAAGGATTTACAATGGACATATCTTTTACTCAAAATAGAGAGTTATCTTGGCTAAAATTTAATGAGAGAGTTTTAGATGAGGCAAGCGATAAGAACGTAAGACTCTTTGAAAGGTTAAAATTTTATTCAATATTTGATTCTAACTTGGAAGAATTCTTTATGGTAAGGGTAGGATCATTGACAGATCTTAGTAACCTAAAGAAGAAGGCTGTTGATAATAAGTCTGGCATGACACCTGAAGTTCAATTAGATGAGATAATGAAAAGATCCATTCCACTATTTGTAAAAAAGGATAAAGTATTTGATGATATTGTAGAAGACCTCAAAAAAGAAGGATTTTACTTCAACAAGGTAAGAGACTTGGAAGATAAGGAAAAGGAATATTTGGGATATTATTTTGATAGTAAGATAGAACCCCTCCTCAATTTCCAAATAGTTGATACTGTTAGACCTTTTCCACGCCTACCTAACTTGTCATTGAGCGTCATTTTTAAATTAAAAAAGGATTCTAAGAATAAGAAAAAGGATAAGGGAGAGGATTTTGCCCTTGGTCTAATCTTTGTTCCGGATAAAATTCAAAGATATATCAAAATATCTGATAAGACTGTAGTTCTTATCGAGGATATTATAAAAGAATTTGGTGCTAAGGTCTTTGACCAATATGAACCAGTAAGCAAGTATGTAATGACCCTCACTAGGAATACCGATATCAAATACAATGATGATGACTTCGATGTTGAAACAGACTTTAGATCCTATATGAGTAAAATGTTAAAGAAGAGAAAGAGACTTCAACCAGTAAAACTTGAAGTTGACGTGGAGCTTGATAGTGATATTAAGGAATTTTTGAAAGAAAAACTACCATTAAAAGAAGAAAATATCTTCGTAACAACATCTCCACAAAGGGCAGGATTTATCTATGACCTAATAGATGATATGCCAGAAGATATGAAGGAAAAACACCTGAATCCTCCTTTTGAACCACAAAAGTCACCAATGGTAGTAGAAGATAGGCCAATGACTGATCAAATAGAAAATGGAGACATACTCCTTTCTTATCCTTACGAGTCAATGGATCCATTAATAGATTTACTTAATGAAGCAGCAGAAGATGACAGTGTAGTATCAATCAAGATTACCCTATATAGGATAGCCAAGGATAGTAAGGTTGCCAAGGCCCTAATTAAGGCTGCAGAAAATGGTAAGGAAGTCTTTGTCCTAATGGAGCTAAGAGCGAGATTTGATGAGGATAACAATATAATCTGGTCATCTAGACTTGAAGATGCGGGCTGTAAGATTGTTTACGGCTTCGATAACTACAAGTGCCACGCCAAGGTTCTCTTGATAACTAGGGTTAAGGATGATAAGATTTCATACATTACCCAAGTAGCAACAGGAAACTACAACGAAAAAACAGCCAAACAATACACAGACTTCTCCTTTATGACATCTAATGTAGAAATTGGAACGGATGCTAAGGAGCTATTTGATAATATCATGATAGGCAACCTAGAAGGTAACTTCAAGCACCTCTTGGTAAGTCCTAAGTCCATGCAAGAAGGACTTGATAGGCTAATAGATGAGCAAATTGAAAGGCAAAAAGAAAGTGGAGATGGCTATATAAGGCTAAAAATGAATTCCATATCTGATAGGGAACTAATCGATAAACTTTCTGAAGCAAGCCAGGCTGGAGTAAAAATTGTCATGATGGTAAGAGGTATAACATGTATCCTTCCTGGAATCGAGGGTAAGACTGACAATATCGAAATCTATCAAATAGTTGGTAGGTTTTTGGAACATCATAGGGTTTACCAATTCGGTAGGGGAATTGATGCCAAAGTTTACCTATCATCAGCAGACTTTATGACTAGAAATATTAGAAATAGGATGGAAGTAGCCGTTCCTATCTATAATGAAGACATCAAGCTAAGGATTATGAAATTCTTAGATATAATGTTCGCTGATGATGTTAAAATTAGAAAGCTCAACAGTGATGGAACATATTCAAAGGTTGAAAACAAGACTAATTCCATAGCCCATGAGATCTTGATAGATAATGCCAAGAAAAGAGCTGAAAACAAGGTAAGAGAGGAAAAAACTTCTCACGCTATCACTAAGGATGTAGAACTTGAAGATAGCAAAAATCTAAAGACCAAAAAAGCAGCAAGAACCACACCTCCAAAGAAAAAATCATTTATAGATAAGATTAAAGAATTTTTTGGATTGTAAGAGTTTGTGGCCGGCCGGATAAGTCCGATAAGTTTTTTTATTAATCATAATAATTGCGGTTAGCTTTATAAGACGTACTATTAACTATATAGGTATTTTTATTTGTTAATTTGATATACTTATAACTATGGAGCTATTATGAATGTTTCTTATTTTATAAATTACATAGGCAATTTAATAACTTATAATAAGGACTTATGGATACCTATAACTTTTATCCTAGGGATCCTTGTGTTTTTTATAATATCTAGGGCTTTTAGGAAGAGTGGGATATTTTTTCTTGCTGGTGTATTTGGTATAGACCAGTTAATTAAATTCTTGCCTTATGATATTTACGGCTTTTATCCTGAAGTTAAAAGTACAATAAATATTTTGTATATTCTAGGCTTTGCCATTTTTATTTTTAAGAGCCTTAAGATTCTATCTAACTTGTCTTATTCTAAGCATAGGCATAGGTCTGGAAACAAGGCCAAGGGATTTTTATCCTATACAGGCTCCCTGCCATTTATTATTATGTTTATAATTAATATTGTAGATATAAATAACCTTATGCCAGGAGATCTTAAGAAATTCCTGACCTCGCTTGCCTTTTTGTATATGCTCTTTAGGAGCTTCTTATCAGCTTATAGGTACCTGGATAAGAAAGATATACCTTTGGTAAGGGATAAGATGAACTTTGATGATATT
Organism: Anaerococcus sp.; assembly: GCA_022780515.1. GTDB lineage: Bacteria > Bacillota > Clostridia > Tissierellales > Peptoniphilaceae > Anaerococcus. Next base: position 27,900 of record JALEUV010000066.1, read on the forward strand.
GATGAATACCTCAGGGAAGACAAAAAGGAAGTAAGCGATAAGAATAAGGGTAGGAGAATCAAAAAGACTCTTGACGATGATATAAAAATTTATAGGGGCTTGGATAAGAATGATTTAACTGTGCCTATATCTGATGTCAACGATGCCCAAACTAAGATCTATAAGATCGATGAGAGGATAGAAAAACTTGAGAAGGAATATTCACTAGTTGATATAATCGACCTTGTTACGGCTGAGGATGCAGATAATTCTATCACCCTAAGACTAAGCGAGCTAAGCACTGGAGAAACTAGTTCATATACTACTACTAATGCTAAGTTTAAGATGGTCGAAGAGAGAGAATACAAGGTAGACTTGGAATTTAGGCACAATAACGAGTATGACTATGGAAGGTTTATAGATATTCTGATTAAGTATTCTAAAAACAAGGAGTCTTATAAGTTTGAGCTAATAGTCGCCCCAAAATCCTTGCCTAATAGCAAGATTGTTTTTTATGATCCATCAAATATATTTGATATGGAAGAAGACCAATATCAAAATATCGGTGGCAGGATTATTTCTATGAATTTTCCAAAATACAAGATTAATTTTATTACAGGTAACTAAGATTAAGTTTAAGATGGGCTAAGGACCTATCTTTTACTTTTTAAAGGAAATTATTAATGGACATTACAAATATTTTATCAAAAGAACTAAATATTAAAGAAAACAATATAGACAATGTTATCAAACTCCTAGATGAAGGTTCAACCGTAGCCTTCATAGCGAGATATAGAAAGGAAGTAACTGGTAACCTTAACGATGCCGAGATAAGAGATATAGAAAAAAATCTGAGTAAACTTAGAAATATCGAAAAAAGGCAAGAAGAGATTATAAAGTCTATAGATACCAAGGGTAAGCTAACAGAGGAATTAAAAAATCAAATACTAGAAACTAATTCCCTTACTATCCTTGAAGACATCTACGCTCCCTACAAGTCAAAAAGAAAGACAAGGGCAGATATTGCAAGAGAGCTTGGCCTTGATGAATTACTTAAGGCTATACTGACTTCTGCAAAGTCAAATGAAGAAGCTCTAGACCTAGCTAGGGACTACCTAAGTGAGGACCTAGAAGATCCTAATGAAGCAGTTGCAAGGGCCATGGATATTTTGGCAGAAGATATTGCAAATACCATAGAGGCCAGAAATATTATTAGGCGAGATGGTTTTGTGAGGGCAAGGCTTAAGGTTAGTGAAAAAGACGATGAAGACAAGCTCTATGCCAATTACTATGACTTCAATAAAAAACTTAGGGAGACTAAGCCCTTCCAAATCCTTGCCATAAACCGAGGAGAAAGGGACAAGGCACTTAGCGTAAAGGTTGAATTTAGTGATGAATATAACAAAAAACTAATTGGAGATATTTTCAAAAAGGACAAAGACTATAATGGCTACCAGAGGGAATTTCTAGATGCTGCAGTTGATGATGCCTACAAAAGGTTGATGCTTCCGTCTATAGCCAATGAAATGAGGTCCTACCTAACAGAAAATGCTGAAGATGAGTCAATACAAGTTTTTGGCAAGAATCTAAAGCCTTACCTCTTGCAAAGACCTATCAAGGGGCAAAACCTTATTGGCCTAGATCCTGGTTTTAGGACAGGCTGTAAGGTAGCTGTAGTAGATAAAAACGGTAAGTACCTTGATTCTACTGTGATTTATCCGGTAGAGCCTCATAATAAGGAAAGGGAAGCTATTGATACCCTAAAATCGCTCATCGAAAAATACGATGTAAGTCTAATCGCCCTGGGCAATGCTACGGCTTCAAGGCAAACAGAGATAGTTGTAAATAAGCTCTTGAAAGAAATAGATGGGGTTAGCTATGCTGTAGTCAACGAAGCGGGTGCTTCAGTATATTCTGCTTCAGAGCTGGGCGAAAAAGAGTTTCCGGACCTTGATGTAACTATTAGGGGAGCTATCTCCATGGCTAGACGTCTCCAAGACCCTATGGCAGAGCTTGTTAAAATCGAACCCAAGCACATAGGAGTTGGCCAATACCAACACGACTTAAATGAGAAAAAGCTAGACGAAGAATTATCCAAGGTCGTAGAAGATGCAGTAAATGAGGTGGGGGTCAACATAAATAATGCCTCCTACAAGCTCTTATCCTATGTATCAGGCTTAAATCAAAATCTAGCTTCAAGGATAGAAGAAGACTTCAAGGAAGGAAAACTTGTCTATAGGAAGGACCTCAAAAAAGTCAAGGGCCTTGGCGATAAGACCTATAAGCTAGCTGCAGGCTTTCTTAGGTTTCCGGACTCTCCTGAACTTCTAGACAATACTGCAGTCCACCCAGAATCCTATAAGGTAGCTAAGAAACTTATCGGTAAGGACCTAGATGAGATAAACCTAGAAGCTACTAGCAAAGACCTTGAAGTAGGCCTACCGACCCTAATAGATATAATAGAAGAATTAAAGAAGCCTGGCCGAGACCCTAGGGATGAAAATCCTGAAGTCATAACCCAACAAGAGATTATGGACATAAAGGACTTAAAAGAGGGTATGGTATTAAAAGGCAAGGTTCGCAATATAACCGATTTTGGTGCCTTTATTGATATAGGTGTTGGTATAGATGGCCTAATCCATATATCAAATATTTCAAATAAATTTATCAAAAATCCAAACGAAGTATTAACAAATTCACAAATAGTTGATGTAAAAGTAATAGAAGTAGATAGGCAAAAGGAAAGAATAGGCCTATCAATGAAAGATGTAGGTAAAAAATGAGATTATCAAAATATTATATGCCAACCCTAAGAGAAGATCCTGTAGATAGCGAAACAGCTAGCCACAAACTCTTGGTAAGGGGTGCATTTATTAGAAAACAATCAAGTGGTATCTATACATTTCTACCACTAGGCAAAAAAGTTATTAACAAAATAGAAGCTATTATCAGGGATGAGATGGAAAAGTATGACAGTATAGAAGTTCAAACTTCCATCCTCCAAACTAGAGAAATCTGGGATAAGTCTGGTAGGTGGGAAACCTTCGGCCCAGAAATGTTTAAACTACAAGACAGACACGACAGGCAATACTGCCTAGGACCCACTGCAGAAGAAGCCTTTACTGACCTAATTAAGGATGAGCTAAGCTCTTATAAGCAATTACCAGTCAACCTCTACCAAATTGTATCCAAGTTTAGGGATGAAAAAAGACCAAGATTTGGAATAAATAGGTCTAGGGACTTCATAATGAAGGACGGATATTCCTTCGATGCTGATGAGAAGGGACTAGAAGAATCCTACCAAAAAATGTGGGATGCCTATAGTGAAGTATTCGAGAGACTGGGCCTTGAAATAAAAATAGTAGAAGGTGATTCTGGTTCTATGGGTGGTAGGAAGAGTCACGAATTTATAGCCCTTTCTGAAACTGGTGAAGGAGTCATCCTCTATACCGATAATTCTGATTACGCAGCGACTGACGAAAAGGCTAGGATAAAGATAGACTTTGAAGAAAAGGAAGAAAAGAGCCTAGAACTTGTAGAAACCAAGGACCTAAAAACTATAGAAGAAGTAAGTAAGTACTTAGGAGAAGACCCTAAAAACTTTGCCAAGGCTGTCGACTTATCTGTAAATGGTGAGCCACTTCTAGTATTTATCCCAGGAGATAGAGACCTCAACATGGCAAAACTAATATCCTATCTAGAAGTTCCTGAGCATGAGATTGAAATTCTTGATGATGAAAATATAACTAGGGTGACTGGAGCCAAACCAGGCTTTACAGGACCAATTAACCTTAAGGATAGTGAAGTAAGGGTCCTAATTGATGAGTCTTTGACAAAGAATAAAAACCTAGTAGTAGGTGCGAATAAAACAGACTACCACTACAAAAACGCCAACTACGGAAGGGACTTTGAAGGAGAAGTAGTAGAAGACCTTATCACAGCAAAAGAAGGCGATATGGCCTATGATGGATCAGGAGTTCTTAAGGCTAAGAGGGGAATAGAAGTCGGTAATATCTTCCAATTAGGTACAAAGTATAGTGATACCATCGGTGCCTACTTCCTAGATGAAAATGGTAAGCAAAAGCCATTTATTATGGGATCCTATGGTATAGGAGTATCAAGGTCAGTAAGCGCTATAGTTGAACAACACCATGACGATAAGGGCATAATCTGGCCAACAGCTGTTGCACCATTTGAAGTAATAATTACTGTGGTAAATACCAAAAAAGAAGACCAAGTAGCCCTAGCAGAAAAAATCTATGATGAGCTAAGAAGCCAAAGAATTGATGTCCTCCTCGATGATAGGAAAGAAAGGGCTGGAGTTAAGTTTAATGACAGAGACCTTATCGGAATTCCTTATAGGATAACTGTTGGTAAGGATGCAAGTGATAATATAATAGAGTATTCTACAAGAGCTAATATGGAAAAACAAAATATTAGCCCAGAGGATGCCATTAGCAAGATAGTAGAAAGCATTAAATCAGACCTTACATTTAAGTAGATTTATGGTATTATGAATATAGGAAAAATTAAATCAAGGAGTTAATATGTTAGTAAATGCAAAAGAAATGTTATATAATGCTTACGAAAATGGATATGCCATAGGACATTTTAATACAAACAACTTAGAATGGACCAAGGCTATCCTCCTCGCTGCAGAAGAGAAGAAAACCCCAGTTATAATCGCTACTTCAGAAGGGGCTAGCAAGTACATGGGAGGATTTAAGGTAGTAGCAGAGCTAGTTAAGGCTATGCATGATGGACTAGGAATCACTGTTCCAGTTGCTATCCACCTAGATCATGGTTCTTATGAAGGAGCTAAGGCTTGTATAGAAGCTGGCTTTACTTCAGTAATGTTTGACGGATCTCACTTCCCACTAGAAGAAAACTTAGAAAAAACAAAGGAAATCGTAGAACTTGCTCATAGCAAGGGAATTTCTGTAGAAGCTGAAGTTGGTGGTATAGGTGGTACCGAAGACGGAGTAACTTCTTCAGGAGAAGTAGCTGATGTTGAAGAATGTAAACAAATTGCTGCTTGTGGTATAGACTTCTTGGCAGCTGGAATTGGTAACATCCATGGTGTATATCCTGATGATTGGGAAGGATTAAACTTTGATGTACTAAAAGAAATATCTGATGCTGTAAAAATGCCTATAGTTCTCCATGGTGGTACTGGTATTCCTGATGAACAAATTAAAAAGGCAATTAGCCTTGGTGTTTCAAAAATCAATGTAAACACAGAATGTCAACTTGTATTTGCTGAAGCTACTAGAAAATATATAGAAGCTGGCAAGGACCTAGAAGGCAAGGGATTTGACCCTAGAAAACTACTTGCAGATGGTACTCAAGCTATAATCGATAAGGTCGAAGAAAAAATCGATATGTTTGGATCAGCAAACACTGCAAAATAGGAAGAGTTAGTGAGGGTCTTTGGGCCCTCCTTTTTTATAAAAATTATGGAAAATTTAAAAGAAAAAAAACTTCCTGAACTTAGGGAGATTGCTAAGGACCTAGGAATTACATCTATAACTAAGTATAGGAAGGATGAACTGATAAAACTAATAGAAGAAGCTAAAGAAAATGAAGAAGTTGAGAAGAAAGAACAGGCAGAAAATGACCTAGGAGCCAAATTTGACTGCCAAGGGATCCTTGTTATCTTACCTGATGGCTATGGCTTTTTGAGAACTTCTTTATACGAAAGTGGCGATGATGATATATATGTACCACCTAAGCAAATCAAGATGTTTAGGCTAAAAACAGGTGATTATATTACAGGAATAGCTAGAGAAAAACACGCTAGAGATAAGTTTGCACCCCTAATTTTTGTAAGTGATGTTAATGGCATCAAGCCAGGTGAAGCCTTTAATAGGCCTTTATTTGAAGATTTAACTCCGATTTATCCAAATGAAAGAATTAGTCTAGAAAATTCCAAAGATAATATTTCTGAAAGAATCATAGATATTTTAAGTCCAATAGGCCGAGGTCAAAGAGGCCTAATCGTATCCCAACCTAAGGCTGGAAAAACAACCCTAATCAAAGGCATAGAAAGAGCTATCGAAAAAAATTATGATGATATAAAAATCATAGTCTTATTAATTGACGAAAGACCTGAAGAAGTAACAGACTTTATTAGGTATGTCAATGAATATAGGGATGGACAAAATGAGTTAATGAGGACAGAAGTTGCTGCATCAACCTTCGATAAACCTCCTCAAAACCATATAGACATGGCTGAGATGGTCTTAGAAAGAGCTAAGCGATTTGTAGAGGGAGGTAAGGATGTTATAATCCTCCTGGACTCTATAACCAGGCTTGCCAGAGCCTACAATATTATGACACCTCAATCTGGTAGGACCCTATCAGGAGGACTAGATCCTCTAGCCTTAGTTGGCCCTAAGCAATTCTTTGGAGCCGCTAGAAACATAGAAGATGGGGGATCGCTCACCATACTTGCTACAGCCCTAGTTGATACAGGATCAAGGATGGACGATATGATCTTTGAAGAGTTTAAGGGAACAGGCAATATGGAAGTCCACCTAGATAGAAGACTTGCAGATAGGAGGATCTTCCCTGCAATAAATATCGAAAAATCATCAACCAGAAGGGAAGACTTGCTCTTAAGTAAAGAAGAGCTAGAAGCCAACTATAAGCTTAGAAATGGTGATAATTCAAGTGCAGAATCTATAGTAGAGCTTATAGATTGGATGAGAAGAACAGGATCTAACAAGCAATTCATTGATTTAATTAATAGTTCATTTTAAGTCTTGAAATTAGAAAATACCTATGGTATAATTTATATTGCTTATTGAAAAGAGAAACGAACAAGAGGTGTTTAGATGAAAAAAGGACTACATCCAGAATACCACCAAGCTAAAGTTACCTGCATGACATGTGGAAATGAATTTACTGTAGGTTCTACTGAAGAAGAAATCAAGGTAGAAATTTGCAGCAATTGCCATCCATTTTATTCAGGTAAACAAAGAAATGCTGAACGTGGTGGAAATGTTGAGAAGTTTAACAAAAAATACGGCAGAAAATAATAGAATGGATAAGGTAAGGAAACTTACCTTATTTTTTGTATAAATAATGAAAACAAGAGATTACTTAAACAAAAATTATAATGACACTTTAATAGCCCTAACCTACCTACTTGATAAGCCTAAGTCCTACATATTATTAAATCCAGACCTAGATTTAGATGAAGAGATAGAAAAATCACTTGATAAGATCCTAGCTTTGAGGGAAAAGAACTATCCCCTCCAATATGCCATAGGCTACTGGGAATTTTATGGGATTAATTTTAAGGTAGACGAGCGAGCATTGATTCCACGATTTGAAACAGAAATAATAGTCGACTATATAATCAAGGGAGACTTTAAGAAGGATAGGATTTTAGACATTGGTACAGGGTCAGGAGCTATCGCCCTAAGTCTAGGAGAAAACTTAAAGGACTCTGCTATAATCGGATCAGATATAGAAGATAAGGCCCTAGACCTTGCAAGTCTTAACAGATCTAGGCTAGGGATAAGCAATGTTGATTTTATTAAATCAGATTTATTTCAAAATATAGACTCGAAATTTGATATAATAGTTTCGAACCCACCCTACATCAAAAAAGAAGACTATGAAAGGTTAGAAAAGGAGCTTTATTATGAACCCAAATCTGCCCTTTTAGCTGAAGATGAAGGACTATATTTTTATAAGAAAATTATAAAAGATGCCAAGGACTATCTAAATGATGGGGGATTACTAATTTTTGAAATTGGATATGACCAAAAATTAAAACTTATAGATCTTTTGAACAAATCCGATTTTAAAAATATAATAAGTATGAAGGACTATAATGATTTTGATAGATTTATAGTAGCCAAGAAAGGATAAGTATGTTTGAAAATATTGAACACATAAAAGAAAATTATTTGGATCTTGAAAAGAAGATGATAGATCCAGAAGTAATGTCAGATATTTCTAAATTAACCAAGATAACTAGAGAGTACAACTCTTTAAAGCCAATAGTTGAAAAATATGAGCAAATCAAAGAAGCAGAAGCTATAATCGAAGAAAATAGAGAATTATTAAATGAAACTTCAGATAGCGAAATGGTTGAAATGCTCAAAGAAGAGATAAAAGAAAAAACAGAAGCCCTAGAAGGCTACAACGAAGAAATGAAAATTCTCCTTATTCCTAAGGACCCTAACGACTCAAGGGACGTTATAGTAGAAATTCGTCCAGGTGCCGGTGGAGATGAAGCAGGCCTTTTTGCAGGAGACCTCTACAGGATGTATCATATGTATGCTGATAAGGAAGGCTACAAGACCGAAGATATAGAAGTAACCAGTCAGGGTATAGGTGGTATCAAGGAAGCTACCTTTATGATAAGGGGAGAAGGAGCCTATTCAAGATTTAAATATGAGTCTGGAGTTCACAGGGTACAAAGGGTTCCAGAAACAGAATCAGGTGGCAGAATCCACACCTCTACTGCGACAGTTGCAGTACTCCCTGAAGTAGATGAAGTAGATGTCCATATAGACCCAAATGACATTAGAACAGATGTATTTAGGTCATCTGGTAATGGTGGTCAATCTGTAAATACAACAGACTCTGCAGTTAGACTTACCCATATCCCTACAGGAATAGTAGTATCCATGCAAGATGAAAAGAGCCAAATTAAGAATAAGGAAAAGGCTATGAAGATCCTCCTTGCAAGAATTTATGAAATCGAAGAAGAAAAAAGAAACAAGGAAATAGCTGACAATAGGAAGAGCCAAGTTGGTACAGGAGATAGGAGTGAGAGGATTAGAACCTACAACTTCCCACAAGGGAGGATAACCGATCATAGGATCAACAAGACCATATATCAACTAGATGACTTCCTAAATGGTAATATAGGGGAAATGATAGATTCACTAATTACCGAAGACCAAGCTAGAAAACTTGAAAAGATAGGCGAGGAAGATTAGTTGTTCAAATTTTTGGCAGATAAATTTATAAAAAGTAAGGGGCTTATGTCAAAGTCTGACCTTAGGCTTTCCTACATATCCCTTTCGTCTATGGTTGGTATTGGGATAAATCTCTTGCTCTTTTTCGGCAAATTGATTCCAGGCCTACTAATATCATCCCAGGCTATCGTAAATGATGCCTTTAACAACCTATCAGACTCCCTGGCATCTATCATGGCCCTCTTTGGCTCATCTATTTCAAAAAAGCCGGCTGATAAGGAACACCCATTTGGCCATGGTAGGAGTGAGTATATAATAAGTATGCTAGTATCCATTGTGATTATGTATGTGGGTGTCTCACTTTTTATTAGCTCGATCATGTCATTTGGGCAAAAAAAGGTCATAGTTTTGGACAAGATAACCCTAATAATCCTGCTAGTAAGTATTGGCTTTAAGGTTTATATTTATTTTTTGAATAAAAGTCTCGCCAAAAACTTAGATAGTGAACTAAACCATGGGGTCATGCTCGATGCGAGAAATGATATCCTGGCAACTTCATCTATTATGGTTGGAGTTTTTTTGCAAGGCTACATTTCCTTTAATATAGATGCTATACTCGGAGTGGTACTTGCCATATTTGTCTTTATGTCAGGCTTTGAGATGTTTATGGATACTTCAAAGACCCTCATAGGAAAAAGGGTGGACCCTGAGATTGAAGCTAAAATAGCCAAAATCATTATGGCTGGCGAGTATGTAGAAGGCTACCATGACCTACAAATTCATGAATATGGTAAGGGCAAAATGGCGGGATCATGCCATGTAGAAGTACCTGCCAACCTCACAGTAGATGTTGTCCATAGGTCCATAGATAAGATCGAAAAAGAAATTTATCAAAAAACAGGGGTTAGTATCACAATCCACATGGATCCGACCTACTGTTTAGTAGAAAATTAATGAAAGAAGCAAAATGAAAACTCTAGTGGAAAAAATTGACGGTGAAAATATAAATAAAGATGTAATAAAAGATGGGGCAGAACTTATCAAAAAAGGTGAGCTTGTGGCCTTTCCAACAGAAACAGTCTACGGCCTTGGAGCATCAGGCCTAGATGCAAGGGCCTGTGAGAATATCTTCAAGGTTAAAAATAGACCTGCTGACAATCCTCTCATTCTTCATATTTCTTCTATAGATATGTTATATACTTTAGTAGGTGAAGTAAGTGAAGATGCCAAAAAATTAATGGATCTTTGGCCAGGTCCCTTGACCATGGTCTTCAAAAAATCAGACATCATACCCGATATCGTAACTGCTGGTGGAGATACGGTTGCTATAAGATTTCCAGAAAATAAGATAGCTCACGAGCTTATCAAAGAAGCAAATCTCCCCATTGCAGCTCCTTCAGCCAATATCTCAGGTAGGCCATCACCTACCAATGCCGTAGATGTCTACTATGACCTAGAGGGAAAGATCCCCTTGATAATCGATGGAGGTCCTTCTAATATTGGTATAGAATCGACTGTTATCGATATGTCTGAGGAGATACCAACAATCCTTAGGCCGGGATTTTATACCTACGAGTTTATTAGGGAAATCCTACCTCATGTTATCCTGGATGATGCCCTAGTTGATGATAAGAAAATTCCTAAATCCCCAGGGCAAAAGTATAGGCACTATGCTCCAAAGGCTAAGATGAAGATATTTGTAGGAGATAAGGCGAGTGAGACAATATTTGATATCGCTACTGAGCAAAGTAATCAAGGCATTAAGGTTGGTATTCTTACCTTTGAAGATAATATTGACAGGTTTAAGGATTTTTATACCATATCCTTTGGCCAAAGGTCAGACCTTAGGTATATGAGTCATATCTTATTTACAGCCCTTAGGCAAATGGATAGAGAAGGCGTAGATATAATCTTGGCAGAAGGAGTTAATGAGAAAAACTTGGGTAAGAGTATAATGAATAGAATGAAGAAGTCTGCTTCAGGAAATATAGAATATTTATAGGAGATAGTTATGGGAAAAGTACATGTATTAGACCATCCGGTAATTAAACATAAGATAACAATACTAAGAGATAAAAATACAGGTTCTAATGAATTTAGATCTATCGTTACTGAAATAGGTATGATTTTAGCTTATGAAGCTACTAAGGATTTGGAGCTTGAAGAATTTGAAGTAGAAACACCAATTACAAGGGCTACTGGTTATAGACTTGCAGGTAAAAAACTTAGCGTAGTTCCAATTTTGAGGGCAGGTCTTGGTATGGTAGATGGTGTATTGGAAGTAATCCCAGCAGCCAAAATCGGCCATATTGGTATGTATAGGAATGAAGAAACCCTTCAACCAGTAGAGTACTACTGCAAACTTCCAAATGATATAGAAAAAAGAGAAATCCTTGTTGTAGATCCAATGGTTGCTACAGGAGGATCTGTAGATGATGCCGTAACTAGACTTAAAGAAAGAGGATGCAAATACATCAAGCTTCTATGCATAATAGCTGCACCAGAAGGTATAAAGGTTCTTAGTGAAAAGCATCCTGATGTTGATATCTACTGTGCCCAACTAGATGAGCATTTAAATGAAAATGGATATATAGTTCCTGGTTTGGGAGATGCTGGTGATAGGTTGTTTGGAACTAAGTAAGGAAATACTATGGCAAATAAAGATATATTAGTAATTAATTCAAATGGTCCTTTGAGAGGCGAAGTTAAGATAGACGGAGCCAAAAACTCTGCCCTACCAATTCTTGCTGCCTGTGTACTCGGTACAGAGGAGATTATCCTAGATGGAGTACCTGAGCTTAAAGACGTTGAGATAATGATAGAGGTCTTGAAGCACTTGGGATCTAAGGTTGAATATATTGACGAAAATTCCCTAAGGATAGATTCAAGTAATATTAACACATGTGAGACTCCCTATGAACTAATGGATAAGATGAGAGCATCATTTGTAGTAATGGGTCCGCTCCTTGCTAGATTTTCTAAGGCCTATACCAAGGCACCTGGTGGCTGCAATATAGGAGCAAGACCAATAGACTTACACTTAAAGGGTTTTAATGCCCTAGGAGCAACTAGCATAGTTGACTATGATCAAATCTCTATTGAAGCCAAGGATGGACTAAAGGGTAATGAAATCTACCTCGATTTCCCATCAGTTGGAGCAACTCAAAACATAATTATGGCTGCAACCCTTGCTGATGGAGAGACAGTTATAGAAAATGCTGCCAAAGAACCAGAAATAGTAGATCTCGTATCTTTCCTATCTAAGATGGGAGCTAAGATTAAGGGAGCAGGTACTTCTACTATAACCATAGAGGGAGTAGAGAAGCTAACAGGTACTAGACACACCATAATTCCTGATAGGATAGAAGCTGCAACCTATATGCTTGCTGCAGCTATGACAGGTGGTGAGGTAAAAATAGTTAACGCTATAGGTTCTCATATAAGGCCAGTTATAGCAAAACTTATAGAAATCGGAGCTGAAGTTGAGGAAGTAGAAGAAGACGATGTGATTTATGTAAAGGCAGATCACAGACTCAAGTCAACCAACATCCAAACCCTACCTTACCCTGGTTTCCCAACAGATGTCCAAGCCCAATTTATGGCTCTCCTTACAGTAAGTGAGGGAGAAAGTAGGATCCAAGAAACAGTTTTCGAAAATAGGTTTATGCACGTTGAAGAACTATCAAAAATGGGAGCAGTTATAGCAACCTCTGGCAACAGGGCGACTATAGCAGGAGTAGAGAGCCTCCATGGGGCAGACGTAAGGGCTACTGACCTAAGGGCAGGAGCAGCCCTAGTTATGGCTGGACTTGTAGCCAAGGGAGAAACAAGAGTTTCAGATATCTACCACATAGATAGGGGCTATAGTCACCTAGTAGAAAAACTCACTGAATTAGGAGCTGATATCAAGAGAGTTACTATAGAAGCTTAGGAATTAAATATGAAGATAGAAGGCACAGTTACAAAGATAATATATAGAAACGACGAAAATGGCTACACTGTTTTTGCCCTAGATACGATTGATTCTGATATTGTCTGCGTTGGAACTGTGCCTTTTTTGAACGAAGGAGATAGGTTAGATTTAACAGGAGAGCTGACCTATCACGATAAGTATGGAGAGCAATTTAATATAGAGTCTATGAGCCTATCAAAGCCCAAAAATAGGGAAGCAGTCATAGGCTACCTATCTTCATCAGACATAAAGGGCATAGGTAAAAAGACAGCTGAGAGGATTTATGATTTATTCGGTGATAAGGCTCTAGATATAATCTATGATGAGCCGGATAAGCTATTAGAAGTCGAGGGGATAGGAAAGAGAAAACTAGAAGATATAAAGTTATCCATCGAAGAAACTAGGGATAGTAGGAAGTCCCTAGAATTCTTGCAGGGACTTGGCCTATCCTACAAGCTATCCATGAAGATCTTTAATAAGTATGGCCAGTCAACCGTAGACGTCATAAAGAATAACCCCTACAGCCTGGTAGAAGATATAAGAGGAATAGGCTTTACTATGGCCGATACCATAGCCTACAAGATGCAAATGGACCTAAATTCAGATTTTAGAATAAGTGCAGGTATAGACTATATCATAAACAAGGAAAGTGATAGTAATGGCCATACATCATTAAGATACGAAGACCTCCTTACAAAATCAGCTGCCCTCCTAAAAGTCGATAGGCAAAAGGTCGAAGAAGTCATCCAAAATGACTTAATAAGGGGCAAGCTAGTATCTGTAAATATTGATGACACTACTAATATTTACACATCAGGTCTTTATAAGGCAGAAAAATCTTCTGCAATGGTTATCGCTAACAAGATTAAATCAAAGTATATATTTGACATAGATTTTGACTACGACCTCTCTATCTTTTCTGATGAGCAGAAAGAAGCCATAGAAAGCGCCTTTAAGTCAATGCTCCTTGTTATAACTGGTGGGCCTGGTACAGGAAAGACAACCGTAATCAACGCAATCTGTAAAATCCTAGAAGATAATGACCTATCTTATTACCTAGCCGCCCCTACGGGTAGGGCTGCCAAGAGGATGAAAGAATCAACTGGCAAGAGCTCCTACACCATCCATAGGCTCCTAGGTATTAAGCCAAATGAAAATATAAGCGAATATAACGAAGAAAACCCCCTAGACAGGGACTACCTTATAGTAGATGAGGTCTCCATGGTAGATATCTTCCTTATGAAAAACTTACTAAGTGCCGTAGGTGAAAAAACTGCCCTCATCTTAGTAGGAGATAGCGATCAACTACCTTCAGTTGGACCAGGAAATGTTCTTAAGGATATCTTAGAAACAGACGTAGAGAAAGTAAGACTTAAGAAAATTTTTAGGCAGGCTGGCAAGTCAAATATCATAGTTAATGCCCATAGGATTAATGGTGGGGCCTATCCCATCCTAAACCAGGCAGGTAAGGATTTTTTCTTTATAGAAGCGAGCCAGGATAATTTTGTAGATAAGTTGGTAGACCTAGTAAAAAATAGATTACCGAAATTTTATAAGCTTGATCCCATAAAAGACATCCAGGTCCTAACACCAAGCAAGAAAACTGATTGGGGGTCTAGCCATATAAATGAAAAATTACAAGAGGCCCTAAACCCTAGGAAGGACCTTATAAAAATTAATGGCAAGATTTTTAAGAAAAATGATAGGGTAATGCAAATAAGAAATAATTATGACCTAAAGCCCCAGGGAGTCCTGGATAATGAAGAAGAAGGGGCCTTCAATGGAGATATGGGGATAATTGAGAGTATTGATAGTGGCAGAGAAGAAATAGGGGTTAGGTTTGAAGATGGAAGGCTTATTAATTACAAGAAAGAAGACATTAAGGACCTAGATCTTTCCTATGCCATAACCATCCACAAGTCCCAGGGCTCAGAATTTCCTGCTGTAATAATACCAATGATGCAGGTAGCTCCCATGCTTATGACCCGTAACTTGCTCTATACTGGAGTTACTAGGGCCAAGAAAATCGTGATTTTACTAGGTTCCAAGGCCATTATCAAAAAAATGGTAGACAACAACTTTTCTAATACAAGATATACCAACCTAGCCTATTGGATAGGAGAAATGGAGACTATCATAGATGATTGATTTTTTATTCATGGATGAAGACCTCTGCTATTCATGTAAGAAAAATAAGGATATTAAATATAAGCTGTGTGATGATTGCTTAAAGAAACTAGATTATGTAGCCAATGAATTTAAGGTAGGTGAAACTACCTGCTACTCTATATATTTTTATAATGACTTTATGAAAAAATTAATAGGATCTTATAAGTTTTCGAGAAATACTTCGCTATGCAAGGTCTTTGCACCGATGTATGAAGACTTTATAATTAAAAATAACCTCTTAGACTTTGACTATATCCTACCATCACCTTCATCAAAGAAAACTCTGAGGGCTAGGGGTTTTGACCATATAGGATCTATAGTCGATATAATTAGCAAAGATCTAGGAATAAGTGTCTTAAAATCTTTTAAAAAGGTTAAGAATACCAAGACCCAGCATAGCTTGGATAGGTTCAAGAGGTCAGAAAACTTAAAGGATGCCTTTAGCCTCTACGAGATCTTAGAAGGTAAAAAAATCCTCTTAATTGACGATATAATTACAACGGGAAACACGGTAGCAGAAATTGTAAAAACACTCAAGGATGGAGGATCAAGTGAGGTAGTGGGTCTTTGCCTTGCAAGTGAAAAATCTATAATTTGATAAAAATAAAGCTGATCCCCAAAAGTTTGTCTAAAGAACTTAAGGAATCAGCTTTTTTGATAATTAATTTAATTTTCTTTTTGAAATTCTAACCTTGCTAGAATCAATGGTTTTAATTGACTCGTCTTCTAGGATTCCATCATCGTATTGGCGTTTTTGCATGGAGCCTGACAGGGCGAGGCCAATATTTATTAGGGTTATTAGCTGGAAGGTTCCTCCGTAGGAGAAGAAGGGTAGGGGAATACCCGTAACTGGCATAATTCCTATGGTCATAGCTATATTTTCAAAGATATGGATGAACAATAGGGCTGCCAATCCAGTAACTATAAAAGTTATAAAGGAGTTCTTTGATTTTTTGGCTATATTTACAAGTCTTAGTATCATTATTGCAAATAGAATAATAACTGCAATAGATCCTATAAAACCTAATTCTTCTGCGAGGACTGGGAAGATAAAGTCGGTTTCTTTTTCTGGAATATAGCCGTATTGACTTTGGCTTCCATTTAGGTAACCTCTACCAGTTAGCATTCCTGAGCCTATGGCTATAAGACCTTGTTGTTGTTGCCAGTTGGAACCTGATGTATCTCTAGATGGGTCTAAGAAGTTTTGGATCCTATCTAGCCTATAACCAGAAAGGTTATTGATTGCTACAAAGGCAAGTATAAGGGCAAGTCCCCCAAAAATTGCTATCCACTTCCAAGAAATTCCACTTACAAAGATCATAGCAGCAATAAAAAATACATAAACCATTGATGTACCAAAGTCAGGTTGTAACAAGATGAGTGCTACAGGAAGTCCTGCCATAATAACAACCTTGAGGACTGTAAACTTATCATTGATATCAAACTTATGCTTATCTAAGAATGCTGCCAAGGCAAAGATCATACCCACCTTTGCAACTTCTGATGGCTGGAAGGAAATAGGTCCTATATAAAGCCAAGAGCTAGCTCCCCACTCATCTAGTCCCCTACCAAGAAATATGGTAAGGACCAAGAGGACATTAATTACCAGATAGACTATAAGATATGATCTTTTGATAAAATCAAGGTCTATGGTACAAAGGATTAGGATAAGGCCAAATCCTAAGAGGGTCGCTATTATTTGAGAAGTTATGGGTCTAATGTTACCTCCATGGGCTGAGTACAATACTATTAGACCAAATATACTTAATATTATCGTTACAAATAATAGAATAAAGTCAAATTCCTTTAAATCTTTTTTCTTTAAATTAAACATGTTATCACTCCAATTCTTTTCTTATTATATAACAGAGTCAATACTTAATCAATCAAAATTGCAAAAACTTAAGGGTATAATCAAATTAGAGGTGATATTATACTTAAGCAAAAAGAAATAAGAGAAGTATTAGAAATATTAGACAAAACTTATCCAGATGACGATCGCTCTATGCTAAACTTTACTAGTCCCTTTGAGCTTTTAGTTGCAACCATGCTATCAGCCCAATCAACCGATCTCAGAGTTAACAAGGTTACTGAAGTCATGTTTAAGGACCTTAATACTCCGGAGGACTTTGCCAAGGCTGATCTAGAGACAATTATTTCCTATATAAAAACCGTAGGAATCTATAAGAATAAGGCAAAAAATATAAAGGCAACTAGTGAAATCCTAGTTAGGGACTACAATAGCCAAGTTCCTAGGGATAGGGATGAGCTTGTTAAGCTCCCAGGGGTTGGTAGAAAAACTGCCAATGTAGTGCTGTCCAATGCCTACGGGATTCCTGCCATAGCAGTAGATACCCATGTCTTTAGGGTGGCTAATAGGATAGGACTTGCAGAGAGTAATAATGTTTTGGCTACAGAAAGAGATTTAGAGAAAAATATTGATAGAGAACTTTGGTCAAAGACCCACCACCAACTTATAAGGCACGGTAGGGCAATATGTAAGGCGAGAAAGCCAGAGTGTAAGACTTGTCCCTTAAATAAAGTTTGTGAATTTGTAGGTAAAAATCATGATTAAGTTATTTGCAATAGATTTAGATGGAACACTCTTAGATAGTAATTCCAAGATGAGCGAAGAAAATATCAAGGC
Source organism: Anaerococcus sp. (assembly GCA_022780515.1). GTDB lineage: Bacteria > Bacillota > Clostridia > Tissierellales > Peptoniphilaceae > Anaerococcus. The sequence goes on from JALEUV010000066.1 coordinate 45,586, forward strand.
CCTAAAAGATCTTGAAGCTAGTGGGGTTAGAGTGGTGATTTCTTCAGGAAGAGTCCTATCTTCAACCCTCTACCAGGCAAAGAAGATTTCAAACAATCCAGTAGTCATTGCCAACAATGGCGCCTTGGCAGGCTCTTCTTATGATAATCTCTTTGTCAATAAAAAATTAGACATAGAAATCCTAAAAAGGCTCTATGAAATATGCCTAGATAACAAATTAAGCTTTCACTTTTACAGTAAGGATACCTACTATTCAAATACACTGGATGTAAAAACCATAGACCACCTGGGACTTGAAGTGGATTATGGCCTAAATTACCAGGTCAAAATTCATATATCTGATGACCCCGTAGGAGAAATGATTAGGTATAAGGATGATCCCTACAAGCTTTTGATAAATGGGCTTGGAGAAAGTTCTATTGGGGAAGTTGGGCTAAGAAATTTATTAGAAAAAGTCTTTGCTGACGAGGTCTATATAACATCATCCTACAAGGGAGCTTTAGAAATTACTAGCAAAAATACAAGCAAAGTTTCAGCAATTTATGCCTTATGTGAAAAAATGGGTATAAATATAGAAAGCTTCTCAGCTATTGGTGATTCGACTAATGATAAGGAAATGATAAAAAAAAGTTCCCTATCCTTTGCCATGGGAAATGCAAGCGATGAATTAAAAAATATAGCCACCTATGTAGTTAGTTCAAACGATGAGAATGGAATAGTTGATGCAGTGAAGCTTATAAAGGAATGTAACCAATGTTTAATATAGTATTGATAGAGCCTGAACACCCTGGTAATGTTGGAAATATAGGAAGAACAGCAGTTTTGACTGAGTCAAGACTCCACCTAGTGAGGCCCTTCAAATTTGACTTTTCAGATAGATTTTTAAAAAGAGCGGGTATAGACTATTGGGACAAGGTCGATCTAGTAATCCATGATAGCCTAGAGGAGTTTATGGACTATGTAAGGGATAAAAGATTTTACCTAATAGAAACAGGATCTGATAAAAGATATACTGATGTCGAATTTGAGGATGGTGACTACCTAATATTTGGTAGGGAAAAAGAAGGAATAGATAAAAAACTCTTAGATGAAAATAATGATAAGGTTTTGACAATTCCTATGACAAAAAAGATGGATAGGTCATTAAATCTCGCTAATTCAGTTTCTATTGTAGTATATGAGGCACTAAGACAAAGCGATTTTAAATTTTAAAGGAGAATTATGTACGATATTATAATCATAGGAGGAGGTCCTGCAGGACTAACAGCAGGACTATATGCCGGTAGAAGTAACTTGAAGACATTGATAATTGAAAAGGATGTAGCAGGTGGACAAATTTCTTCAACTTCCTTTGTAGAAAACTATCCAGGTTCTATAGAAGAGGCTACTGGAATGGGATTATCTGAAAGAATGCTTGAGCAAACCTCACAATTTGCAGAAGTTAAGTATGAAAATGTAAAGGAAGTTGACCTAGAAGGAAAAACTAAGAAGGTAACAACCAATAAGGGCGAATATGAGTCCAAGCTAGTAATAATTTCTACAGGAGCAGGCCACAGGAAGCTTGGTGTAAGTGGTGAAGAAGAATTTGCCAATAAGGGAATATCCTACTGTGCAACCTGTGATGGTCCATTTTTTACAGGACTTGATATCTTCGTAGTTGGTGGAGGAGATAGTGCCCTAGAAGAAGCAATCTACCTTACAAAATTTGCTAAGAGTGTAACCATCATCCATAGGAGAGATGAGTTTAGGGCTAGTGGATATGTAGTAGATAGAGTTAAGGAAAATCCTAAAATAAAATTTGAACTAGACTCTGTTGTAAAAGAAATTAAGGGTGATAAGGAAGCTAAATCCATAGTCCTAGAAAATACTAAGACAGGAGAAATTAAGGAAGTTAAGGCTGAAGATGATGGCCCAATAGGTGTATTTATCTTTGTAGGCTACCTACCTCAAACAGAACTATTTGAAAATGTTCTTGAAATAAAAGATGGATATATTGATACAGATGAAGATATGAAAACAAATATCGAGGGAGTCTTTGCTGTTGGTGATGTTCGCAGGAAGAAAGTTCGCCAAATGGTAACAGCAGCAGCTGATGGATGTATAGCAGCAATTTCAGCTAATAGATATTTAGAAAATAACCAATGGTAAAATATTAAAAGGGGAAAATTACCTGAGGATTTGTTTGAAAAATGGGTATTTATATAAAGTAAAGAAATAGGTAGTTGACAATATTATAACAATTAAGTAAAGTACTAAATGTAGTAAGAATTAATTTAGGAGGAAATAATGGCAACAAAAGTAGCAATTAACGGATTTGGTAGAATTGGACGTCTTACACTAAGAAGAATCGCTGAAGTTACAGATGATATCGAGGTAGTAGCAATCAATGACCTTATTGACAAAAAAGGTCTTCTATATGCTTTCAAATACGATACAGCACAAGGTAGATTCAATGGTGAAGCTGAACTAACAGAAGATGGATTCAAAATCAATGGTAAAGACATAAAAATTTTTGCTGAAAGAAATCCAGAAGATCTTCCATGGGGAGAACTTGATGTAGATGTTGTACTTGAATGTACAGGACTTTTCACACAAAAAGAAAAGGCAGAAGCTCACATCAAAGCAGGAGCTAAAAAAGTTCTAATCAGTGCACCTGGTAAAGGTGAAATGAAGACAATAGTTTATGGTGTAAATCATGAAACACTAGACGGATCAGAAACAGTAGTTTCAGCTGCAAGCTGTACAACAAACTGCCTAGCACCAATGGTTAACGTACTAATTAATGAATTTGGTTTTGTTTCAGGTCAAATGTCTACAATCCACGCATACACAGCTACACAAGCTATTCAAGATACCCCAGCTTCTAAAAAGGATCTTAGAGGTGGACGTGCAGCAGCTCAAAATACAATTCCTGCATCAACAGGAGCTGCAAAGGCAGTAGGTCTAGTACTTCCAGAAGTTAATGGTAAGCTTGATGGTTCTGCACTAAGAGTACCTTTAATTACAGGATCTATCACAGAACTTTACTCAGTTCTTGAAAAGAAAGTTACTGTAGAAGAAGTAAATGCAGCAATGAAAAAATATGAATCAGATGCATTTGCTTATACTGAAGATGATCTAGTATCAAGTGATATTATTGGATATCCAGCTGGATCAGTGTTCGATTCACAACTAACAAAGGTTGTTGAAGGAGAAGACGGAACACAAGTTGTTAAGACAGTTGCTTGGTATGATAACGAAATGGGATACGTATCTAACTTAGTTAGAACACTTGATTATCTAGCAAATCTTTAAGAATGAATAAGGCGAGCTAAGACTCGCCTTTTTTTTAACTGAAATATTGAGGTGTAATATGAATAAAAAAACTGTAAAAGACTTAGACGTTAAGGGCAAAAAAGTCCTAGTAAGAGTTGATTTTAATATACCTTTATCAAAAGAAAATAAAGGTGAAATAGCAGATGACTCAAGAATTAAAGCAGCTCTACCAACAATCGACTACCTATTAGATCAAGGCAGCAAGGTTATACTTATGAGCCACTTGGGAAGACCTAAGGGAGAAGCTAATCCAGAATTTTCTCTAAAACCAGTAGCTGAATACCTAGCAAATATCTATGCTGACAAATTCCACTTCCTACCATCAGATACAGTTGTAGATGAAGAAGTAAAAGCAGGCGTAGAAAAACTAGAAGATGGCGAGCTAGCCCTATTAGAAAACACAAGATACGTTGCTGGTGAAACTAAAAATGACCCAGAATTTGCAAAAGAACTTGCATCCCTTGCAGACCTTTATGTAAATGATGCCTTTGGAACAAGCCACAGGGCTCACGCATCAAACGTCGGCGTAGCAAGCATCTTACCATCTGCAGTAGGATTTTTAATAGAAAAAGAAATCTCTGTTATGGGCAAGGCATTGGAAGATCCTGATCATCCATTCGTATCAATCCTAGGTGGAGCTAAGGTATCTGATAAGATTGGCGTAATTGAAAACCTAATTACTAAAGTTGATACCATCCTAATCGGTGGTGGAATGGCTTATACCTTCCTTAAAGCCCAAGGCAAGGAAATAGGAAAATCTCTCCTAGAAGAAGATAAGATGGACCTATCACTATCACTAATCGAAAAGGCTAAAGAAAACGGAGTAGAAATCCTCCTACCTGTTGATGTAGTTGTAGCTGATGAGATAAAAGATGGTGCAGAAACAGAAATCGTAGACATCGATTCTATCCCAGCTGACAAGGAAGCTCTTGATATAGGAGAAAAAACTGCTGAACTATTTGCATCAAAAATCAAAGAAGCTAAGACAGTTGTATGGAATGGACCAATGGGAGTATTTGAAATAAAAGAATTCGCAAATGGTACCAACCACGTAGCTGAAGCTCTTGCTCAAAGTGATGCTGTAACTATCGTAGGTGGTGGAGATAGTGCCCTAGCAATAGAAAATGCAGGACTAAAAGATAAGATTACCCACGTATCTACTGGTGGTGGAGCAAGTCTAGAATTCCTTGAAGGAAAAGACCTACCAGGTATAGCTGCAATCGAAGATAAGTAAGAAGGAGAAATAATGCGTAAAAGTGTAATAGTTGGAAACTGGAAGATGAACAAGACTCCAACTGAAGCAAATGAACTTTTAGATCAAATTAGCAAATTAGACCTTGATAGCGAAGTTGAAGCTGGTGTTTGCACTCCAGCAATCGACCTCCTACTAGCTAAGGTCAAACTTTCTGAAACCAATGTAAATTTTGGAGCTCAAAATATGTATTTTGAAGAAAGTGGAGCCTTTACAGGAGAAATCTCACCAACCATGCTTCAAGATATAGGAGCAAAATACGTAATCCTAGGTCATAGTGAAAGACGTGAGTACTTCCACGAAGATGATGAACTAATAAACAAAAAGGTCCTATCAGCCCTAGACCATGACCTAACACCTATTCTTTGCTGTGGTGAAACTCTTGAAGAAAGAGAAGCAGAAAAACACGAAGAAAAGGTAAAGGGACAAATCCAAGCTGACCTTGAGGGAGTATCTAACGAAGATATAGAAAAAGTAATCATTGCCTATGAACCAATCTGGGCAATAGGAACAGGTAAAACTGCATCAAGTGATGATGCTGACGCTATGTGTGGATATATAAGATCAATAATTGCTGACAAATTTGGCGAAGAAAATGCTCAAAAGGTTAGAATCCAATATGGTGGATCAGTTAAACCTAACAATGTCGTTGAATTGATGGGCAAGGAAAACATAGACGGTGCCCTAGTAGGTGGAGCAAGCCTTAAGGCAGAAGACTTTGAAAGCTTAGTAAATTACAATAAATAAGGAGAATAAAATGAGTTTAATAACAGATGTATATGCAAGACAAATTCTTGATTCAAGAGGAAACCCAACAGTAGAAGTAGAAGTTTATACAGAAGATGGTGGCTTTGGTAGAGCAAGTGTTCCATCAGGTGCATCAACAGGTGAATGGGAAGCAGTTGAACTTAGAGATGGAGACAAGGACTACTACCTAGGAAAATCAGTACAAAAGGCTGTAAATAACGTAAACGAAATTATATCAGAAGAACTTGAATATGCTTATGACGTAACAGATCAAATCGGCATTGACAAGGCTATGATTGAATTAGACGGAACAGAAAACAAGGCTAAACTTGGTGCTAATGCTATCCTTGGTGTATCACTTGCTGTTGCTAAGGCTGCTGCAAATGAACTAGGTGTTTCACTATATAACTACATCGGTGGAGTAAATGCTAAACTTCTTCCAACACCAATGATGAACATCCTTAATGGTGGAGAACACGCTGATAACTCAGTAGACATCCAAGAATTCATGATCTTCCCACTAGGAGCTGAAAGCTTCTCACAAGCCCTACAAATGGGAGCTGAAGTATTCCATAACCTAAAGAAAGTTCTCTCATCAAAGGGCTATAACACAGCTGTAGGTGATGAGGGTGGATTTGCTCCAAACCTTAAATCAAACGAAGAAGCCCTAGAAATCATCTGCGAAGCAATCAAAGAAGCTGGTTATGAACCAGGAAAAGACGTTTATATAGCTATGGACTGTGCTTCAAGTGAATTCTACAACAAAGAAGACGGTAAATACCACCTAGAAGGTGAAGGAACTGTAAAAACAGAAGATGAAATGATTGACTGGTTAGAAGAACTAGTTAACAAGTATCCAATCATCTCTATCGAAGACGGTCTTGATGAAAATGACTGGGAAGGCTGGAAAAAGCTTACAGATAGACTTGGAAAGAAAGTTCAACTTGTAGGAGATGACCTATTTGTAACAAATACAAAGAGACTTGCTCAAGGTATCGAAGAAGGCGTTGGGAATGCTATCCTAATCAAGGTTAACCAAATCGGATCTCTAACAGAAACTCTAAACGCTATCGAAATGGCTAAAGAAGCAGGCTATACAGCAATTGTATCACACAGATCAGGTGAAACAGAAGATACAACAATATCTGACCTTGTAGTTGCAGTTAATGCTGGACAAATCAAAACAGGTGCTCCATCAAGAACAGATAGGGTTGCTAAGTATAACCAACTTCTAAGAATAGAAGATGAATTATTCGACAATGCACAATTTAAGGGACTAAAGGCACTTTACAACCTTAAATAATGAATGATTATTAGGCAGCTTCGGCTGCCTTTTTCTATTTCTAGAGTTGAAAAAATTACTATATTATGGTATTATGTATAAATGAATCGGAGGTGTCTATATGGTAAATTTCTTAGCAATTGTGCTTGTAATTGCAGCAATTATTATTATAGTAGCAGTAACATTACAAGATCCAAAATCAGAAGGACTAGGAACTCTATCAGGTACACAAACTAACGTATTTGGTAAAAGTGCTCACAAAAGCAAAAATGAAATGCTAGATAAGGTTGCTGTAGCTGGTGGAGTTATTTTATTTTTAGTTAGTATAATAATGCTAGCAATTAACTAAAAGGGGTAGGCTTATAATAGCTTAGCCTTTTTTTAATATAGGCATAAGGAGTAGCTTATGAATTTAAAAGAATTAATCCTTAATATAGTAAATGATGAAAACTATGAACCTATAACAATAAAAGAGTTTGAAAATTACTTAAAGGCTGATAAGTACACTAGAAAGGCAGTAAAGGACCTACTAAAAGAATTAGATAAGGACAACCTAATCAGAATTTCCAACAAAAAACGTATCATGCCAATTAGTCAGGAAGAAAAAAACCTCATTGGTACAATTTCCCTAGCCCAAGGAGGTTATGGATTTTTTATCTCAGATGAGGAGGACTTTGCTGATGTTTTCATCAAAAAAGACAATTTAAAGAGTGCCCACAACGATGACAGGGTTAGGATAGAAATAACCAAGAAAAAAGAGAAGGGCAGAAATGCCGAAGGAAGGGTTGTAGAGATCCTAGAGAGGGCAAATGATCAAATAGTAGGCACCTTCCAAAAAAAAGACGGCTTTGGCTTTGTTATTGCCGATGATAAAAACTTTGGTGAAGATATCTATATAGACAAAAAATACTTCAAAAAAGCCAAGGATAAGGACAAGGTAGTCGCAGAGATTATAAAATATCCCAAGAAAGGAAGCCCAGAAGGAAGGATAGTAGAGATTATCGGAGGAAAGAACGATAAGAACATAGACATCCTATCTTCTATAAGGGCCCACAACCTACCCTGCGAATTTTCTAAAAAAACCAAGAAAGAACTATTGTATATAGATGATAAGGTTAGGGAAGAAGATTACAAGGGAAGAGAAGACTTTAGGGACTTATTTACTGTAACTATAGATGGGAGGGACTCTAAGGACTTTGACGATGCCATTTCTATCGAAAAAGACGGAGATAATTATATCCTCTATGTCCATATAGCAGATGTAGCCCATTATGTAAAAAAAGGCACGGCTATAGATGACGATGCCTACGAAAGGGGCAATTCTACTTACTTGTTTAATATAGTTATTCCAATGCTTCCAAAGGCCCTATCAAATGGAATATGTTCCCTAAATCCTAATGAAGATAGGCTTGCTATAACCTGCAAGATGAAGATAGATCCTAGGGGTAGAGTTATAGAAAATGACTTCTATGAATCTATTATAAATTCTAACTACAGGCTAGTCTATGATGATGTAAATGCCTATTTGGATGATGGGGATGAAGAAGTATATGATGATAATTATTTAAAAGAAGTTTTGACTAATTTTAATGAACTAAGGAAAATTCTTGCAGCTAAGAGAGAAAAACGTGGGTCTATAGACTTTAACTTCTCAGAAAGCCAAATAGACATATCAGAAGATGGCAAGGTCCTAAATATTTCTAACCTTAATAGGGGAAGTGGCAACAAACTCATAGAAGAATTTATGCTTGTGGCTAATGAAACAGTAGCGAGCCTCTTTGCCTATATGGATTTTCCCTTCTTGTATAGGGTCCATGATAAGCCAAGCGAAGAAAAGATTGAGGGCTTCAAGTCAGCCTTAGCTGTCATGGGTTATACCCTAAAAGGTTCAAGCCTCCACCCAAAGGACTTCCAGCAAATTTTAAAAGATGTAGAGGGGAAGGATGAGGAGTCTATTATCAATATGCTCATGCTTAGGACCATGCAAAAGGCTAAGTATTCGAAGGATAGGGGAATCCACTTTGGCTTATCTACTGAATACTACACCCATTTTACATCGCCTATTAGGAGGTATCCGGACCTTATTGTCCACAGGCTAGTGAAAAAATATATCAATAACAAGCTAACTTCTACCAGTCAAGCTAGCCTTGAGAAGGCTCTTGATAAGAATGCTGAGCACCTTTCAATGACAGAGAGGAGGAGCGAGGATACCGAAAGAGATGTAGAAGATATGCTAAAGTGTAAGTATATGAAGAGGTTTATAGGGGATGATTTCTACGGAAATATATCATCTATAACAGACTTTGGTATCTTTGTAAAGCTTGACAATACAGTTGAAGGCCTATTTATGTACAAGTTTTCACCTAAGAGGTATGAATTCCTAGAAGATAAGCTAATGGCCTTAGATGTAGATGATAAGATTTACTATAGGATAGGTGATAGGGTAAAAATAAGAGTCCTAGATGTTGATATTTACCAAAGAAACATAGATTTTGACTTGGAGGTAAGAGATGAAATTATTAGCTAATAATAAAAAAGCCTACCATGATTATTTTATAGAAGATAAGTTTGAAGCAGGACTTTCCTTATTAGGTAGTGAAGTAAAATCTATTAAGGCTGGTAGGGTTTCAATTAAGGAGTCCTTCATAGGAATGAAAAACGGAGAAGTTTTTATTTATGGGATGCATATAAGCCCCTATGAACATTCCTATGAAAAGGAAATTGACCCAACCAGGACAAGGAAGCTTTTGCTTCACAAAAAAGAAATAGATAAGTTAAATAAGGGTAAGACTGTTACAGGCTACACAGTCCTCCCCCTCAAGATATATGATAGAGATGGTCTTATTAAGCTTGAAATAGCCCTAGCCAAGGGTAAAAAGCTATATGACAAACGAGAATCTATTAAGAAACGTGAAGATAAGAGAAAAATAGATAGGGCATTAAAGAATTATAGGTAAGACAATGACAAATTCAAAACTTAAAGTGAAATTATTAAACTACACTCCAAATGGAGAAGAGACCATAGCAGAAGCGGGTAAACTCTGCTATAGTAGGGTGGGCGTTGATGAAATATCAGAAAAGCTAGACCATGAGTCAATAGAAAAATATGTAAAGATGCTTGCAAATATGGGCCACCTATCACCAATAGAGCATATTTCCTTTACCTTTGCAGTTGAGGGAGTATCTAGGGTCCTTAGCCACCAACTAGTCCGCCACAGGCTAGCTTCTTATTCCCAACAATCCCAAAGATATGTAACCTTAGACCAATTTGACTATATAATCCCTCCTGAGATAGAAAAAAATCCAAGGGCTAGGGAAATCTTTGTGAAAAAAATGGAAGAAGACCAAAGGGCTTATGATGAGCTAACAGACATTCTTTACCAAAACCACTACGAAAAATTCATAGGTGAAGGTGTGGATGAAGCTAAGGCTAAGAAGGATGCCAATAAGAGGGCTATTGAAGATGCAAGGTATGTCTTCCCAAATGCCTGTGAAACAAAGCTAGTCTTTACCATGAATGCCAGAAATCTCTTACACTTCTTCTCCCTTAGGTCTTGCCTTAGGGCCCAATGGGAAATTAGAGAGCTTTCTGATGAGATGGTTAAGCTAGTTAAGGGAGTTTATCCAAACATCTTCGCCAAGGCTGGTCCATCTTGTATCTATGGACCTTGTCCAGAAGGAAAGATGACTTGTGGCAAGATTAATGAAGTTAGGGAGAAGTTTAATAACATCTAAAGAAAGGATAAAGTATGGCATATATTGAACTAGTTGACTTAACCAAGGAATTTAAATCTGGTGATACAAAAATTCTTGCAAATGATAATATAAACTTTAGCCTAGATGAGGGAAAGCTTCTAATTATAGTAGGGGCATCTGGAGCAGGTAAGACCACCCTCCTTAATATTCTTGGAGGGATGGATACAGCAAGCTCAGGCAAAATCATGGTCGACGGTAAAAACTTAACAGAACTTAATGATAAGGAACTTACAGAGTATAGGAGAAATGATGTAGGTTTTGTCTTCCAGCACTACAACCTAATCCCGAACCTCACTAGTCTAGAAAATGTAGAAATGGCTTCAGAAATCTCTGATACCTCCCTAGATCCTGAAGACATATTAAATGCAGTTGGACTTTCCAAGAGACTAAATAACTTCCCCTCCCAACTATCAGGTGGTGAGCAACAAAGGGTCGCTATAGCCAGGGCCATATCCAAAAATCCAAAACTCTTACTTTGTGATGAGCCAACAGGAGCCTTGGACTATGAGACAGGAAAGAATATCCTAAGGCTCTTACAAGATTCTAGTAGAAAGCTTGGGGCAACTGTCATAATAATTACCCACAATAGTGCCATTAAGCCTATGGCAGATCAAGTAATCGAGCTACGAGATGGTAAAATCGTTGAAAATTACGAAAATGACAAGCCTAAGCCAATAGATGAGATAGAGTGGTAGTATGAATAAAACATATATAAAAAATATTATCAGGGATATCAAAAAAACTAAGGGCAAGGTAATTTCTATCCTGGTAATGGTAGCTCTGGCAACAGTTGTAGTTGTGGGCTTGTTATTGTCAGGTCCTACGATGAGAAAGTCCTTGGATACTAGCCTTAAGATCTACAAGCACCCAGACATTATAGTAAGGTCGACCTACGGTCTTGACTATGAGGATGAGGTCTTACTCAATAAAGATAATTCGATTGAGACCATTAATTTTACAAAAATTGCTGACCTTAAGCTAGATGATAAGATTATCAAAGTAAGAGCCTTCGATGAAAATATCCCCAAGGGAGGTCTTACCGAAGGAAGATTTGTTGAAAATCCTAAGGAAATTACTTTAAATCAAGAATTAAAAGACGATTATAAAATTGGCGATAAGATTACCTTCTCATATACAAATGATGATCAAAAAGAAGAAGACCCCATGGCAGATATGGAATATGAGGTAGTAGGCTTTTATAGAACAAGTGATCATTTCCTAGATGATATGAAGGAGATGTCCCTTACAGCAAAAAGTGAAGTGGAGGGATACGCCTTAGTAGTAGAATCAAGCTTTGATACAGATAAGTATGGAGAAGCTAATATCATCTATAAGGACCTAGAAGGACTTGATAAAACTTCTAAAGACTATAGGAGTAAGGTCAAGGAGAAAAAACACGACTTAGAAGACCTAATCAAAAACCGACCAGAAGAAGTTCTAGATGATATAAAGGCTGATGCCAACCAAGAAATAAAAGATGCAGAAGCAGAAATAGAAGATGCAGAAAATCAGCTAGAAGATGGAAGAAGGCAAATCTTAGATGGAGAAGCAGAACTAAGGCAAGGCTTCAAGGACTATGAAGAAGGAAAATTAGAATATCAAAGAGAAATTAGCGATGGTGAAGCCAAACTTGCTTCTGCCTATAACAAATTAATTGAAGGTGAAAATACATTATCCCAGGGTAGGAAGGACTATGAGAATGGACTTGCGACCTTTAATAGTGAAATAGCTAAGGGCAAGGAAGAAATCAAATCTAATGAAGTAAAGATAAAGGCTGGTATAAGAGAACTTAATGAGGGCAAGAGACTCTGGCAAGAAGGGTCTGATAAATTAGAAGAGACTTATAAAGAATATTCTACAAAATTAGATAAGGCCTATGAAAAGTTGCTACCGGCTAAAAATGCCATGGAAGAAAAGCAAAAGCAACTTGACGATCTAAAAAAGGTTCTAGGTCAATCTAATGAGGGAAATGTTAATAAAGAAGAAGTCATTGATGATGATCCTCCTACAGAAATAGAAGAAGAAAAGCCAGTTCCCTATGAACCAGTAGGAAAAGATCTGGCAGATCTAGGAGAAATTAAGGATAAAGAATTAGGGACTGTAGCTATAAAAGGGCTTGGCTCTAATAATTTAGACCTAAAGGATAAGCTAAGCCCAGAAACTCTAGCCGAGCTTCAAGCAGACTTTGAAAAGGCCAAGGCAGTCTTTGATAAGGCCTATGGGGAATATGCAAAAAATAAAAATCTAGTAGATACTGCCTACAAGGAAAAGAAATCTGAATTAGACGCCAAATATAAGAAAATAGAAGAGGGCCAAGCCAAGTTAGATAGGGGATTATCTGAAATAGAAAAGGCTAAAGACCTCCTAGCTAGTAAGGAAGCCGAAGGCAAGGCTGAGTTAGATCAGGCCTTAGCTGATATAAATAAGGGCCAAGCAGAGCTAGATGAGGGCTGGGCATCTTATAATGATGGCTTAAGTCAATTAAATCAAGGAAGAATTGATGGAAGAAATGAATTAAAAGAAGCCTATGATAAGCTTATAGATGGTCAAGCGGAATTAGAAGAAGCCAAGGAAGAATATAATTCTAAGAAAGATGAAGCGAAGGAAGATATAAAAGAAGGCAAGGAAGAGATAGCAGATTCCAAAGATGCTATACTAAGGCTACCTGATCCCGAATATGAAGTAGAGAGTATTTTCAATAACCAAGGAATTGATACCTACTATGAAGATTCCTTAAAGATCGATAAACTTTCTAAGGTATTTCCAGCCTTCTTCTACCTTGTTGCCATGCTTGTAACCCTTACAACCATGAAGAGATACATTGATGAGCAAAGAAATATCAACGGAACCCTCAAGGCTTTGGGATATTCTAACTCTGATATAGCCAAGAGATTTTACTTCTACGGACTTGTTCCTACAATATTGGGATCAATAATAGGTGCCTTGGCAGGTAGGTTTATCCTTCTAAAGGTCATATTTATGGCCTATTCCACTGGCTTTAATGTGGATGGTATCCATGTACCAAGTAGTTTGCTTATAATGGTTGGGTCTATCCTAGTTTCATCTCTCCTAATAGGTTTTACAGTCTTTATTAGCTCAAGAGATACTGTCAAAGAGCTCCCTGCGAGTTTACTAAGACCTAAGTCCCCAAAGATCGGGGGAAAGATCCTCCTAGAAAAAATTGATCCATTATGGCAAAGACTTTCCTTTATGACTAAGATTACCTTTAGAAATATCTTTAGGTATAAGTCAAGGATGTTTATGACAATCTTCGGTGTGGCAGGATGTACTGCCCTAGTATTCTTTGGCTTTGCTATGATAGATTCTGTAAAGGATACTCCTCTCAAGCAAAACAATGAAATAAGTAACTACTCAGCAGTTGCTTACCAAAATACCAATGCTTCAGATGAAGAAAAGGTGGAGTACAAAAGAGAAATTGATAAGTTTGATAATATAGAAGTCTATTACGAGAATGCTTCCTTAATTAACGGTGATAATGAAAGAGATATAACTATAGTATCTCCAGAAGATGATAAGAACCTAAAAGACTTCATAGACATCCGTACTCCATCCAAGGAAGATTTGGACCTAAGTAAGGCCAAGGCTATCCTAAGTGAGGGAATTGCACGTGAGCTAGACTTGTCAGTTGGGGATGTTATTAGGATTAACCTAGATTCCAGTGATATGGACATAGAAATAGGTGGGGTAAATGAAAACTATATAGGCGACTACCTCTACATTTCTAACCTATACTTTAAGGATCTCCTAGGAGATGAAGTCCCATTAAATGCCAATTTTGTAAATGGCGATGTTGACCAATTAATCAAAGAAATTAAACAATACGAAGGAACTGGTGCGATTTTAAATACCAAGAGTGCCTATGACTCAATGGATGCCTTGATGGAAAATCTAAACCTTGTTATGACAGTAATTACCCTCATGTCTGCTATACTAGCTATGGTAGTCCTCTACAATATAACAAGTATAAATATTGGAGAGAGGAGAAGGGAACTTGCTACTGTAAAAGTCTTAGGATTTTATCCTAGGGAAGTAACAGCCTATATTTATAGGGAAATATTTACCCTAACTATACTAGGTATCTTTGTAGGCTATATCCTAGGTTATATGATGTTTAGGTATATCTGTTATGTAGTAGCTCCTAATGGTGTTATGCTATCATACACAGTACATCCTAAGTCTTTTATAATAGGGGCAGGACTCACTCTTGTGATTTCAATAATAATCCTAGTGTACTTCAATAACAAACTAAAAAAAATCGATATGGCAGAAGCTATGAGCTCTGGCGATTAAGGCTAAAGGCTATGGGAAATATCTCATAGTCTTTTCTTAATTTAAAATAAAGGTAAAATTTGTTATAATTTTATATGAGGTGAATATGAAAATTATTATGGTAAGACACGGCCTAACTACAGCTAATATTGAGGGGAAATTTTCTACTCCAGATACCAAGCTATCAGATAAGGGCCTATATATATTAGATAAAACAAAAACTTTATTAAAAGACTATGAAATCTCAAAGGTCTTTACATCTGAACTTGCTAGGAGTCAGGAAACTGCAAGGCTACTAGGCTTTGAAGACTTTACTCCTGATGAGAGAATAAACGAGATCAACTTTGGATCTTTTAGGGGAAGGCTCCTAGCAGAAGTTAGAGAAAATGAGCAGGACTTCTACCAAAGAGAAGGAGCTGACTACTTTAATACAGCATTTCCAGATGGTGAATCAAGGAGATATCTAATAGAAAGAGTGGGCGATTTCTTGGATGATGTGTCAAGGACCTATGAAGGTAACATCCTCTGCATATCCCACGGGATAGCTATAAGGGCGTCTTTATTTTGGGTTCTAAAAGACCTTGATAATTGGAATTCTTTTTGGATAGATAATGGATCTCTCACTGTCTTTAATATAGTAAATGATAAAAAAATTATAGAAAGTGTTAATAAGATATGAAATTTATCCACTTGGCTGATGTCCACTTAGGAGATAAGTTTGATATAACTAGTAGCCTTTCTAAGAGAGTGAGGGGGCTTTCTTGGAAAAGCCTTGCTAATATCCTTAATGCTAATAAGGATGTGGACTTTGCCCTGATAGCTGGGGATCTTTTTGAGAGGTCTTACTTTTCATCCAAAGACTTTAATAGGCTCTTTGATATATTTGAGAGCTTTGGCAAGGATATCTACTATGTAAGTGGCAACCACGACTACTTTGATGGTTATACAGATATATTTTTCGCTAATGGACCAAATAACCTCCATGTCTTTCCTAGTGATAGGCTAGGAGTCTATGAGGATGATTCTACAAGGATATATGGGATATCCTATAGGGATAGGATCTTTAACCAAGAAGTTGACCTTAGCATAGACTTGGATAAAAATTTTTTCAATATCCTTCTTATCCATAGTGATGTAGGTAGGGAGGGGTCAAAGTATTGTAATATAAATGAAGAAGATATAAGCTCTTCAGACTTTGATTATATTGCCCTAGGCCATATCCATAAGGCGCAGGCTATATCTAAGGCCTTCTATCCTGGAAGTATAGAGCCACATAGCTTTTCTGATACTAATAATTACGGCTATATCCGCTATGATGATGGGAAAGTTTCCTTTGTTGATTCATCTATCACCAAGTTTGTAGATATGAAAGTCAACTTAAGAGATTTTTCCTCAGCCAAGGACTTGCTAACCTTTGTAAATAATGAATTAGACAAAGATAAGAAGAATTTCCTAAGACTTACTATAAGTCTTATGGAGGATATGGACCTAGGTCAACTAAAGAAATATATTGATGCAGACTTTGTAGATATCATCAAGAAAGAAGATTTTGATTTTGATATTGATAAGATAATAGCCCTTTATCCAAATTCCATCTTGTCCAAGTATTACGATAAATTCAAGGGGAAAACTAGCGAAAAAGACAAGCTTGCGAGGGATATGGGCCTGGATGCCATACTTAGGAGCCGTAATGACTAGGGTTTATATTAAGAGATTAAATATTATATCCTTTGGGAAGTTTGAAAATCTAATTGTGGATTTTGACTCAGGCTTTAACCTTATCTATGGTAAGAATGAAAGTGGCAAATCTACTATAGCTGCTTTTATTGAGGGAATTCTTTATGGCTTTGATGAAGGTAAGACAAAGACTAATTTTTCCTACAAAAAAGAAGCCTACAAGCCCAAGCTATCTTATAGGTATGGTGGATCAGCTATTTTTAATAAGGATGACTATGATATAGAAGTATCTCGTAATTTTGATGATGGGTCATATAGGATAAGAAATCTTAGCCTAGGAGAAGATATAGAGGGCAAGAAGAGCAACCTAAATTACCCTGGATTATACCTCCTAGGTCTAGACTATAGCCTATACAAGTCTTATATTGCAAATTTTAGCTTTCAAAAATCAGAAGCTATGGCCAAGTCGATGATTATTGAAAAACTATCTTCCAAGGACATAGACTTTAACTTTTCTCCTTCTAGGGCTATAGAATACCTTGAGAAAAAGGACAATAACCTAGGAAGTGAAAGGGCCTATACTAGACCCTATGCCAAGACCAAAAAGGAACTAGATGAAGTAAATGATAGACTATATGAAATTAACCTAGTCAAGCAAAGATACTACGAGGACTTCAAAAAACTAAAGGAGAACAAGGATAGGTTGAAGGATTTAGAGGCTTCATACCAAGATCAAAAGAAGAAGGTTGACTATTATAAGAATATTAGGGGATCTTCTAACTTTAGAGATTATCAAAAATGGACTAGGGACCTCCAGGTAATTAACGAAGACCTAAAACAATATAGAGACCTAATAGGCCTAGATGATAAGTATTTTGAAGATTTAGAAAGAGAAGCTAGAACTGGAGAAGATAAATATTTGCTGGATAAAATCATCCACTATTCTAACTATATTTTACTGGGTCTAGTGGTGATACTTGGTATATTAGTCAACAAGTATTTCTTTTTGTTAATAATTCCCATCTTTTATTTGATTATAAGAAATAATAAGGGAAATTCAAGAGATACCGATGATATGAGACTCTATAGAAATAAGAGAGCGAGGTATTCAAAATATAAGACAATACTTAAGGAGAAGGAAAAAATAGAGGAAGTCCTAGTTATCCTAAAAAAACAAGACCTGACCTACGAGGAAAATCTAATGAATGATGATGTAGACTTAGATGCCCTGGATATAGAAAAAGAGGAGGATAGGCTTTATTCTATTTTAGAAGATATAAACACTAGTAAAGATAAGATAGCATCTAGCGAAAGGTCCTTGGTTACTATAGAAGACAAAATATCAAATGAGCTAGATATTCTTGATAGAAAAAACCAACTTGAGAGTAGACTTTCAGATATCAAAAGACAAAAAGAAGCCATAAGGCTCGCTATTGCCACTATAAAAGAAATTTGTAAGGAAAACGAGGGAGAATTTGGAAAAATTAACCAAAGGGTAAATGACCTTGTTAGGATCCTTTCGAAAGATAAGTATGAAAGTATAATATTTGATAAAGATTTAAATCCACAGATTAAAAGTAAGGATTCATATTATTTGGACTTGGATCAGTTATCAAAGGGTTTTATGGACCAATTATATTTTGCCTTAAAGCTTTCCCTAAATGATGAGGCTTTTTCTAAGATTTTTATGGTATTAGATGATAGTCTAATTACTTATGACATAGAAAGACTCAGATCTGCTATCTTGTTCTTACTAGACACTTCTGAAGATAGACAGATTATCTACTTTACCTGCCATACGAGAGAGGAAGACTTTTTATCTTCAGAGGGGATTTCTATTAACTATTTAGATATGGAGAAGTTATGATATATGCACTAGGAGATTTACATTTAGATTATACAGGTGAAAAATCCATGGAAGTATTCGGAGAGGGGTGGAGCAATTACCAGGAAAGAATCTTCACAAATTGGAATAAGATAGTAGGTGAGGGTGATACTGTACTCATACCAGGAGATATTAGCTGGGCAATGGATTTAAAGACTGCCCTAGTAGACCTAGAAAAGATTGATAAATTAAATGGTTCAAAGATCCTGATGAGGGGCAACCACGATTACTGGTGGTCATCCTTAAAGAAGATGGAGGACCTTGATCTAAAGACCATCTCCTTTTTACAAAATAATTCATTTGAAACCGAAGGCTATGGTATATGTGGGACTCGTGGATGGATAGCCAAGGACAGCAATGATTTTACTGGCCATGACCTCAAAATATATACAAGGGAACTTATTAGACTTGAAAATTCTCTAAAGGCTAGTAAAAATAATATGAGAATAGTCATGTTACACTACCCGCCCCTAAATGCTGATGGAAGCTTTAATGACTTTTTTGATATTTGCAAGGACTATGGGGTGAGTAAGTTGATATATGGCCATCTCCATGGAATAGGACATAAGTTAATTAAGGAAGGAAATATTGAAGGAGTCGAAGTAGCCTGTGTTGCAGGAGACTATATCGACTTCAAACCAATAAGGATAGCATAATGCAAAGAGAAATTGAAGTAAAAGTTTTAAATATTGATATAGATCAGATGAAGGAAAAACTTGAAAGTCATGGAGCCAAGCTTATTAACCATGAATTTCAAAAAAACTATACCTTTAAACCAGTAGGTGATAAGGGCTTTGACAATGGTTACCTAAGACTTAGGGAAACAACCTACGAAGACAAGACCCATAAGGATAGGGAGCTTACCTTCAAGGAAGTTAAGGAAGTAAATGATGTTAGGATCAATAACGAATACACTGTAAATATTGATTCTGTGACCATGATGATTAAAATTTTTCAATTCTTAGGAGTTGAGCTTGAATATGAAGGCCACAAGGAGAGAATATCTTATTCCTACAAGGGTCAAAGGTTTGATATAGACATCTGGGATAAAAAGACCTATCCTGACCCATATATGGAAATAGAGTTTACCAACCAAAGTAAGATTGATGAAATTATAGATGATTTGGATATTGATAGGTCAAATGTTACAAATAAGTCAATAACTGAGCTTAGAGAAAGCTTATAAGTTACTGGAAAGATAAGTTATTGGATGGGGTAGAATTAAATAATTTAGGAATTTATTAGGAGTAATATGAAAAAGAAAAAGAGCTTATTTAAAAATATATTAATTAATTTTACCTTACTTCTTTGCTTATTTGCTTTTCTAACCATAAACAGGGCCCTTGGTTCGGCTAATAAGAGAGACTTGATGTACTATGGTCTTGAAAAGATAAACCGTAAGACTTTTGAGCTCTATGATATGAAGAAATTAAGGTTTGAGAAGCTTAAAGAAGACCTAAATATAGCACGCCAAAGTTCTATGAACCAAGTGCCTAAGGACTCGGATTTTTACTTGCTAAAGCCAACTCCCTTTACCGTTGAGGAATTAAACAGCGCTCTTATAGGTACTGGCCTTGAAGGGCTGGGTGAGGATTTCAAAGAAGCTGAAGAAAAATATGGAGTAAATGCAATCCTTCTTATGGCCATGGCAAAGCATGAAACTGGTAATGGGACAAGTGAGCTATTTAGGGATAAGAACAATCTTTTTGGCTTTAATGCTTACGATGATGACCCATATAACAAGGCTACACACTTTGATAGTCCAGGGGAGTCTATAAATACAGTCGCAGAGTACCTCAAGAAGGAATACCTAGCAAAGGATGGAAACTATTATAAGGGAGTTAGTCCTGAGGCTATAGGTAAGTCCTATGCCACAGATCCTGACTGGGCCTCCAAAGTTTCTTATATGATGGAAGAAGTGGCTTCCAATATGATAAGTGAATATGAAAGATTAAAGTGAGCTTAATAATTAAGCTTTCTTTTTTTATATAAGCTAAAAAGTATAATGATTTAAAGGAGATAAGTATGACTACAAGAGATTATTTACAAGGAAAATCAACAGATGGTTACGAATTTTTTGGACCTCACATAAAGGATAAGGGTTATATATTTAGAGTCTTAGCGCCAGAAGCTGAGGAAGTTTTTCTAATAGGGGATTTTAACGACTGGAAAAAAACTCCTATGAGAAGGTATAAGACTGGAGTCTTTTCTCTTACTGATAATAAGGCAAAGGTAGGGGACCGCTACCAATATTTGATAAAAACAGACAAGGAAGAGGTAAAAAAAATAGATCCCTTTGCCAGGTCTATAATCTATGAAGATGATTCTTCTGAAATAATTGATGATACTTACAAATTTAAAAACAAAAAAACAAATAAAGTTCCTAAAAACATCCTCCAAGTCCATCTAGGTTCTTTATTTAAGCAAGATAAGGATTCTAGGACTATATTTGAGGAACTTATAAAATATGCCAAGGATTTTAACTATACAACAATCTACCTAATGCCTATTAATGAATACCAAAATTATAAGTCTATGGGCTATGCTCCCCTTAGCCTATTCTCTTATTCTAAGAGATATGGCTCAATAAAAGACTTCAAAGACTTCGTAGATAAGGCCCACAAAAATAATATCGGAGTCATAGCAGAAATTGATATTAGCGAATTCGATGGAGATAAGAAGGGTCTTATAAAATTTGATGGATCTGATATATACAATTATCAATATGATGATATACTTTACAACAATTACGGGTCAGTTAACTTCGATATAAGTGAAGACATGGCCAAATCATATGTAAAATCTGCTATAGGTATGTACTTGGATGCTTATAAGTTAGATGGAGTAAGTTTCCCTGATATAGATAATGTCATCTATTGGCAAGGAGAAAGTTCTAGGGGAATCAATAACAAGTGGTGCGATTTTCTAAAAGAGCTAATTGAGCTAATAAAGGATAAAAAAAGCTTGGCTCTTGCTAGTTTTAATGGCTATAGTGGAGATATTGACCTGGATTTTGATATGATTTTTGATAATAGGTCAAAGACCCTCGTTAATTTAATAAGCGACCTACCAATAAATAGGGAAAATTATAAGCACCATATCTACAACATCCTAGAATCTTCTACGAGTGAGAATATCCTTGGCTTCTCATTTGCTGATTCAACTACAAACGAAGCAAGCCTTGCTATGAAGATCTATTCAGATGATAAGAAGGCTAAACAAGAAAAAGGACTTTTGACTTTTTTGTACACACAAAAATCTCCTAAAATACTATTTATGGGAGATGATAGAGGAGATCTCAAAACTTTTTCAATCTATGAGGCCTTTGATCCAAATAATATCAAAAATAGCTTGGAAGATGTAGAAGCCTACTACAAGGATTTATCTCACCTATACCTATCAACTAAGGCCCTAAACGATAGGGAAAGTAGCATAGAGCTTTTAGATATAGAAGGTTATAGTCTGTATGCCTACAAGAGAGCCTACAAAAATGAAGAATACCTAGTAGTAATTAATTTCACAGATATAGACTACCAAATAAATAGCCCATACAATCTTGAAGAGGTATTAAACATCGATGATTTAAAATACCATGGATCTGGCAATGTTAATGGAAAAGTATCTAAGGGAGAAGAAATAAATATAGAAGCCTTCGGGGCAGGAATTTTTAAAATATTATAATAAAAAGACTGGTACAAGATAAAACTACCATCCACTAATAGAAAGATAAGTGGAAGAGACTTTTCTCTAATAGAGGACTCACGGTATGGTTATAGGTTTTGTACCAGTTATTTTTTAATTATTTTTTTTCTAATTTATATAATTTATCTATGTTATGAGCAATATAGGTGAATCTCTCCAGGGCAATCTTTCTTGGAATTATTCCTAAGAAATAGCCGTCATCATGGGCTATGCATACAAAGTTGTTATTTACTAGAAGTCTTAAAACATCTTCAAGCTCGTAATTATCGAAAAGAATCGGTGCTACCTGATTCATTACTTCTTTTACCTGTATATTAGAAAGTTTTTCCTCATCGAAGAGCGATAGGTCATCAAAGCTTGTGACTATATTTGATATAGATATTAGTCCCCTAATATGGTTATCATTATCTACTACTGGTATAACTTGATAGCCAGAATTGGATAAGACTAATACTGCATGGAGGAGACTATCTTCTTCATTACAGGTCGCAACTTCTGATGCTGGTATCATTAAATTTCTAGTTGGTTGATAGAATAAATCTTTAATTTTTTCGTTTATCATAATTTACCTCTACTAATATTATAAACGACTTAGCTTTTAAAATAATGTATAAAAAAAGTAGCCAGGAAAACCTAGCTACAAAATATGTAAGCACACCCAACGTCGCTCTTAGAAACTCTTAAAAGTGTCATAAGTATTCGACTCATGTCAGGTGACCTCACGACACATAGTAAGTACTGCTTAATGCTGCTACGTTCCCGTCCTGACATGGTTCACAGCTTGCTATTGCGTAAGACCTGACAATCAACACCAAATCCTTATGTCTTAATGAAAGCTCTAAGCCCTCTGTTGGGGATTAAACCCTGCTGTAGCGGATTGCAGGTTACAAGGCACCGCTAACTCCCCGTCTAGTGCATGGCGGAGAGCATGGGATTTGAACCCATGATACGCTTAAAACACGTATACACGATTTCCAATCGTGCTCCTTCAACCACTCGGACAGCTCTCCTCGCTACATTTATAAACTATACTTCAAAAATTTCATAAAGCAAAAAAATATTTTCGCCTATCATTTATTATTCAAAATGAAGTATGATATAATAGAATTATTAGAAAGGAATTACTATGGCTAAAGCTTTGTATAGACAATATAGACCCAAGACCTTTGATGAAGTTCTAGGTCAAGATAGGGTGGTAAATGTCTTAAAAAACCAAGTTAAAAATAAAAATTTCTCCCATGCCTATATTTTTGCAGGTGAAAGAGGAACAGGTAAGACGACCTGTGCCAAAATTTTTGCCAAGGCTATTAATTGCCTTAATCCCAAAGATGGTTCACCCTGCCTAGAGTGTGAGAATTGTAGGTCCATAGATGAAGAAGCTACAATAGATATCATAGAGATGGATGCAGCTAGCAATAGGAGGATAGATGATATTAGAAATCTTAAGGACAATGTAATCTATCCACCCAACAATTTAAAATATAAGGTGTATATAATCGATGAGGCCCACATGATTACTAGGGAGGCCTTCAATGCCTTGCTAAAGATTATGGAAGAGCCACCAAGCCACCTTGTATTTATCCTAGCTACAACTGAGATTGAAAAAATTCCAAATACAATATTGTCTAGGGTTCAAAAGTTTGAATTTAACAAAATAAATTCTAAGGATATTAAGAAACAAATTAATATCATCCTACATGATAAAAATATTAGTATGGAAAATGAGGCTATCGATCTTATTATCAGAAAGGCAAAGGGGGCTATGCGTGATGCCCTATCAATCCTAGACCAAGTTATATCAACAGAGGAAAGCTCATATAGTCTACCAGATGTCGAGAACTTGCTGGGTACAGTGGACTTTTATGATATAGACTCCCTTACTAAGTCAATCTTTGCCTATAATCAAAAAGGGGCCATAGACAAGGTCTTCTCTCTTAGGGATAATAATAAGTCCAACAAGGATATAGTAGAAGCTCTAGCGTCCTATATGAGGGATATCATGATATATAAGTTGACAGGCGATAAGGTCGACTTTGAAAATGAGGATAGGGCTGACTTTATTGAGGAGAGGTCTAAGGAAATTGACCTTGATAGGTTAATAGATATCTTGGATCTTGTGGGAGATTACGAGATAAAGCTCAAAAATACAGATAACACAGACCTAATTACTGAACTTATGATTATTAGGCTAATCAATTCCAAGGATATTAATTCACTGGATGGAAGGATTAGGGCCCTTGAAGAAAGAAATGAAACAAGCTTAGTAGATCTTGTAAATAAGGCAATAGAAGATAAGCTTTCTAATGTAGACTTCTCAGATAAGTATATTTCTAAAAGACCCAGTAAAGAGAAGGACCAAGGTAATTATCCTAGCATAATTCACTTAGAAGAGGATTGCTATGACACAGAGGTGATAGAAACTCCAGAAGATCCAACACTAGGAAGAGAAAAAACTGAAGATTCTAAGGAAGAAGAAGGACAAAAGGAAGAAGACTTGACCACTGAAGTGAAGGTTGAGCCATTAAGTCCTAGGACAGATCTTTCAACCTACCAAATCGACGACATCAAGGAGATGTTTGTAGCAACAGCAGGTAGGAGTCTCAAGGGAATGTTTGAGAGTGAGGGCTTTAACTATTCTTTTGATGGCCACAACTTTACTCTCTACTTAAAGGATAGCTTTTATGGAATCTTTATCCAAACCAAGATGGAGGAAATAACAGGCAAGCTATCTGAAATAATTGGCAGTGAAATACATTTTGAGACAGATGATTTTAAAAATCATCAAAAAAAAACTCCAAATCTAGATAAAGAGGGTACAATTAAAGAAAAAGACTTAGTAGAAGAAGTTGACGATTCAAATATTATTGATGAAAATGAAGAAAAATTAAGAGAAATCTTAGGTGATTTATTAATTGTAAAATAAAGGAGATATGTATGGCAAGAGGCGGATTTAGACCAGGCGCACCAAATATGAACAATATGATGAAGCAAGTAAAGAAGATGCAAGAGCAAATGGAGAAAACTCAACAAGAAATTGAAGAGAGAGAATTTTCTTCAACAGCTGGTGGTGGAGTAGTAGAAGCAACTGTAAATGGAAGAAAAGAAGTGGTAAATATCAAGATTGACCCAGATGTAGTTGACCCAGAAGATGTAGATATGCTAGAAGACTTAATCATGGTGGCTATAAATGATGCCATGGCCAATGCTAATAAGTATAGCGAAGATGCTATGGGTAAGCTCACAGGTGGAATCAATATTCCTGGACTAATGTAATGGCACTTTTTCCAGAGTCATTAGCAAATTTAATTGAAAAATTCCAAAAGCTTCCAACTATAGGCAGGAAAAGCGCTGAGAGGTTAGCCATGTCTATAGTGGAAGATGACAAAAAAGATATCGAAGATTTTGCCCAAAGTCTTATAGATGTCAAGAATAGAATCCACTCATGTAAAATATGTGGGAATTTAACCGAGGGTGACATTTGCGATATATGTAAGGATATAAGCCGAGATGACGAAACAGTTTGTATAGTTGAAGACATCCAAGATCTTATAGCTATTGAAAAGTCCGGGGCTTATAGGGGGCGATACCATGTTTTGGGAGGATTGATTAGTCCATCTGATGATATTGGGCCAGACCAATTAAATATTGATAGCTTGTTAGAAAGAATTAATAAAAAAGAGATTAAAGAGGTTATTTTGGCCATATCATCTACCATAGAGGGGGAAACTACTATTTTATTTTTGCAAAACCTTTTGGCAAAAAGAGATGTTAGGGTTACTAAGCTTGCCCAGGGTATCCCAGTGGGATCATCTCTCGAATACTTTGACCAACTAACCTTAGAGAGAGCCTTGGAAGATAGGAGAGAAATAAATGACTAGGAGAAAATCAGTATTTCTTATCTTCTTCCTTTCTTTAATCCTTATTTCTTGTACTGATGTAGACAGAAAAAACGAAATTGTAAGCGAGCTAAATGAATCCTCAAAGCCTAGTATATCTAGCTCACTTGATGTAAAAACTACAAGCTTTGCATCTACAATCCTCATGGATACTATAAAAGAAAATAGTGAGCTTCCTATAGAGTCAACATACATAAGTGATAGTAAAGATCTCTATGAAGGAAATTTTGATATTGCCATAGTAGATGCTCCAATGGCAGCTAATCTATACAAGGATTCAGGGGCACATATAAAGATAGCAGGAATTAGCCTAGTAAATAATTTATACTTACTAAGTGATAGCGATATTAGTAAACTTTCTGATATATTTGGTAAAACGATTTTTCTTAAAGATCTAGGGAATGAATTTAGGCAGATGATAAGTAAAAAAATTGGACTGTTACAAAAATTTATAGACATCAATATTATCTATTATAAGGATGATGACCTTGAGAGGCTTATTGAAAGTGCAAAATCCTTTATAGCCCTGGCAAGGGAGCCATATATTTCGATAATTAACGATGATAAGGCCTATAAGCAATATAAGATAAATGAATCCTTGGCTGCTATATCTACTGACTTTGATGATTCCTTTGATATGATATCGGAAGTCATTATAGTGAATGAGGATGTCCTTCATAGCAAAGAAGACGTATTAATCAAATTATTAGATGAAATTAGTCAAAAGAAATACTCTGAGCCCTTTATATCTGATAGGCTTGTAAATATTTTTGATATAAGTAAGGATGATGCCCTTGGTATTTATAAGAACTTAGATAAGGTTTTTATAGAAGGGGACACTATGAAGAGGATCTTTAATGTTTTATATGACAATATAGAAAGGTTGAAGCTAACTTCAATATTTGGTCAAAGACCAGCTGATGATTTTTATTATGTGAGGTAATAAATGTTTAAGATTAATAATTTTTTAGATAATGATGACGTTAATATTTTAGATAAGAAGGGTGCTTTTACTGTTTTTGAATACAAGAGAGACCTATCAGTAACTAAGGATAAGGCCATGTATGAGTACTTTGCTTCTCAAATGAATGTCAAACTAAAGCAAGTAATGTGTGAGCTTAGTATAAGTCCTGTTACAATCCAAAAGGGAAGTATGCAATGGATGGTTGGTAATGTAAATACTACTACAGGAATCAAGGGAGTTGGTGACTTTTTTGGCAAGTCAATTAGAGGGGCAGTAACAAAGGAAGCTGCCATAAAACCAGAATATGAAGGAGATGGGGTAATTGTCCTCGAGCCTACCTACAAGCACATAATCCTAATAGATCTCGCTACTTGGAATAATAGCCTGGTCTTAGAAGATGGCTACTTCCTAGCTTGTGATAGTAATCTAAAGCAAAAACTTGTAGCAAGAAATACCCTCTCATCAGCAACCCTAGGCAATGAGGGATTCTTTAACCTAGGAATCGAAGGTAGTGGAGTAGTTGCCTTAGAATCTCCTGTGCCAAAGGAAGAGTTAATAGAGATAGAACTTGATAATGACCAAGTTAAAATCGACGGCAACTTTGCCATAGCCTGGTCGAAATCCCTCAAATTCACAGTAGAGAAATCTAGTAAGTCCTTAATTGGCTCTGCTGCATCTGGTGAAGGACTAGTAAATGTCTATAGGGGAAGTGGTAAGATCCTAATGGCTCCTATTAAGAGTGAGCAAACAATGGGAGAATAAGTTTAAGATTTTGAAGATCATCAAATTAGATTCCCAAGAAAGTAAGTAAAATAAAAGCTCGGTATCGACCTGTATCATGAGTATAGGTCGATTTTTTTGTCTACTTGCTTTTATAGACTTTTATCATATAATAAGACAGTAAGAGTCGGAGGACTTTTAAAGTCTATAAAGAAGGTGATTTTTTGGATATTTTAGAAAAGCTTAAAATTTTAACTGATGCTGCCAAGTACGATGTGTCATGCTCCTCATCAGGTTCTAATAGAAAAAATAAAAGTGGAGGACTAGGAAACGGCCACGTTTCAGGTATATGCCATTCATGGAGCGAAGATGGGAGATGTATATCTCTTCTAAAGATTTTGTTTACCAATGCTTGTATCTATGATTGTAAGTATTGCATAAATAGGTCTTCCAATGATGTCAAGAGGATAGCCTTTACGCCAAGGGAAGTGGCAGATCTAACCATGAATTTCTATAAGAGAAATTATATAGAGGGACTCTTCCTATCATCAGGTATCATCAAAAACCCCGATTATACCATGGAGATGCTTATAGAAACGGCGAGAATCCTAAGGCTTGAATATAATTTTAATGGCTATATCCACATGAAGGCCATCCCTGGGGCAAACTATGACTTGGTAAGAAATATGGGCCATCTTGTTGATAGGATGAGTATCAATGCAGAGCTTCCTACTGATGAATCATTAAAACTCCTTGCTCCTCAAAAGAAGACTTCCGAGATAGAAAAGTCTATGGCTGTAGCCAAAAATTTCATTATTCAAAGGGAAAATGAAATCAAAGTCTATAAACACACACCAAAGTTTTTACCAGCAGGTCAAACAACGCAGATGATAATCGGTGCAAATAAGGAGAGCGACCTAGATATAATGTCAAGATCTCAAAATCTCTACCAAAATTTTGGCCTAAAGAGAGTATTCTATAGTGCCTTTGTCCCAGTTGTCAAATCTGATTTGACCAAGGACATAGACAGGGTTCCCTTGCTGAGAGAACATAGACTTTATCAGGCTGATTGGCTGATGAGGTTCTATGACTTTAAGGCAGAAGACCTAGTAAATTCAAGCAAGCAAAACCTCGACCTAGACCTTGACCCCAAAACTTCCTGGGCCATAGACCATATAGACAAGTTCCCTATTGAAATAAACAAGGCCTCCTACAAGGACCTTATGAGGATTCCTGGAATAGGTAGGGTTTCAGCTAGAAAAATAGTAAATGCCAGAAAGTATAGGAAACTAGACTATGATAACTTAAAGGCCCTAAATATTTCAACCAAAAGAGCCAAGAACTTTATCTTAGTCAAGGGAAAATACTGGGGATCCAAGTTTTCAGATAAGGAAGAGCTTAGGATGCGTATGAGTCTTGCTGACACCAAGTCCCATGAGCAACTTTCCTTTCTATAGGAGTTCCTATGATTGTAGTTTATGATAAGACTTTTGATGGGTTTTTGACAGTTGTATTTGATTATTACAAAGATTTATTAAATATTGAAATCAGAAGTGAAGACGACCAACTATCCTTTCTTGATATGGTTAGGGTTGGAACTGATAGAGATAAGGCAGATAGGGTTAAGGCTTCTATCAAAAAGAACCTCTCCAAAGGCTTCTACAAGGATATAATCACTGCCTTCAATTCCTCCAACAAAGATAAGGACATAATCATAGCAAAGCTTATAAAACTTGCCTTCTTAAAGGGGATAGAGGTAGTTTCTTCTGCCAATAAGTACGCTATAAGCTTTAACAAAATGGTTAAAAATTTCCGTAGTGAGGCTCATTCCTTGAAGGGGCTCTTGAGGTTTAGAGAAATCCAGGAAGGTTATCTCTTTGCAGAATATGAGTCAAATAATTTTATCCTGGGAGATTTATCTTATCATTTTTTAAAGAGGATGCCTGATGAGAAATTTATTATCTATGAAAAAAATAGGGGCAAGGCCTTTGTATCAATCTACGGAAATTTTGAAGTTGTTGATATAATTGACCTAAATATAGAAGAAAGTAGCGAGGAAGAGTTTTTCAGATCCTTGTGGTTAGGCTTTTATGATGCGATTTCCATTAAGGAAAGGGAAAATAAGAAACTCATGATCTCTAATATGCCCAAGAGATATTGGAAGTACTTGCCTGAAAAAATAGGATAAAATAGTACTATGAATAAATAAGGAGGAAGATATGAAGGGAGAATACCAAACAATAACCCACCCACTAAAACCCCTCTACGATAAGGGATCTAAGATTTTAATTCTAGGATCTTTCCCATCAGTTAAGACTCGTGAGTATGGTTTTTTCTATGGCCACCCACAAAATAGGTATTGGAAGATTATGGAAAGACTTTTTGGAGTGGAATTATCAAGAGATATAGAGGAAAGAAAGCAATTCATCCTTAGTAATCATATAGCCATGTATGACTCAATTTATAAGTGTGACATCATAGGATCAAGCGACGCTAGCATAAAAAATGTTATACCATCAAACCTTAAAGAAGTGGTAGAGGCTTCAGAAATCAAAGAAGTCTTCTTAAATGGAGCCACATCCTACAAGTATTACAAAAAATTCCACTATCCAAAACTAGGGATCAAGGGAGTCAAATTACCATCAACCAGCCCTGCCAATGCCAGGTATAGGCTTGATGAGCTCATAGAAGAATGGAAGATAATCTTAGATTACCTATAGGCACCCTTTAGTAAGGTGCTCAGAGCGTTGACAAACCCACTAATAAACTGGGCGGGTCTGTAAATAATTTTGTGTATCAACCTAAATCCTGGTAGGTTGTCTGTTGATATTATTAGTATATCTTCTACCCCTCTTTCTTTTAGCTGATTTAATACTAAGAGCCGATATTTGCTTGATTCGTTTTCACCTACCCACATTCCTAGTATTTCTTTAAAACCTTCCATGTTGTATCCTAGAACAATGTAGACGGTCTTTTTGACTACTATGTTGTTTTCTCTTACATGGTAGTGGATAGCATCTAGAAACACCATTGGATACACTCTTTCTAAT
>JALEUV010000079.1 GCA_022780515.1 Anaerococcus sp.
TATTTGAAAAATCTATACCAGCTGTCACCACTCCGTCATAGGCAACGTGGTATTTTAACCTGTCTTCTTCATCCCTTACTTCTGTTACCGCATTGTAGGTGTAGTCTAGGGTTTCTAGGTCATTTATCTCTATTACCTTCTCTAGTGAAGACTTGGTAATAGTAGAAACCTCCCCTGGCTTAGATCTAAAGACCTTGGGGACAAAAACTTTAACTATCAAAATCACCAAAATAGCAAGCACTAGGATGCGGCCTAGAAACTTTTTTGGCAATTTAAAGCTTGGCTTTTTTTCCTCTGCCAGCTTTTCTTTTTTCTCTTCTTTTTTATCCAATATTTTCTCCTTACTATTAGTAAATTATATAGTCTTTCTAAACATTAGATATATTATAACAAAATTTTTCAAAAAATATAAGACGAGATCTACTGACCTCGTCTTAAAAATCGTCTTATTTACTTGTTTCTAAAAGCTTGGCATCTTCTCTTTTTCTAATGATTGGGAAGATTAGTCCAAGTCCTACCAAGATAACTGGTGTGATTACGTTTAGGGCAAAGGTAACCTTGTTTTCTGAGTACATACCAAGGATACAGCAAGCAAGGGTTAGGATAAAGCACCAAGCTCCCCAGAACATACCTGCACCCTTTGACTTGGTAAATTTGAAGGCTCCATCGTCCATTTCATTTTTCTTCATAAAGAAGTAGGCAACAAATACCCAAAGATACCTAAGTGGCATGGTTACAGAGTTAAGTTTGGTAATTTGTTGAAGAACTGATGCAGCAGATGGTAATAAGATTTGGATAGCAAGAATTGCTCCTGATAGGATTACTACCATTTTTATACCGTTGATATAGGCACCGTATTTGTTCTTTTTAAGTAGTTTTCTTGGAATGTATTGAGAAGTGTTGTCATCTTCTAAAAGCATTCTTAAAGGTGCATCTATAGATAGTACAAGGATAGAAAGTTGTCCAATAGCATTACACAAAGCATAAAGGATTAAGAACAAGTTTCCAAGTCCATAGTATTCTCCAAGTTTTTGGAATGACCAGTAAGCACCGTTTGCTACATAAGAATCAAAGGCTTCTGGTGAAGCGTTGAAGATTTCTGGATCAAACATTCTTGACATAGCAACTGTTCCAAGTAGGGCTGAAATAACAACCATAGCTGCAGCAAAAATCATTGACTTAGGGAATTCCTTAGAAGAGTCTCCTTCCATCTTGTTGATATATGGAGAAATCTTTTCTACACCACCTACAGCAAAGACCAAGATAGACAAGCTTGTTATATATTTAATATTTATGGTTGGCACAAGCTCACTCATCTTCCAGTTAAAGGATAAGTATTCATGGTTTGGATTGATAGCTGGTGCTGCAAGAGCCAAAATAATATAAAGAATACCCATAACAAACATGGTTGATCCTGCTAGGGAAGTCATTTTCTTTAATGGATTAAGTCCTCTTGATGCAATAAATGCAAATAAGAATAAAATAACTAAGGTGACTATTTGTACATGCATAGTTTTAAAACTATCATAGGTCTCGGCGTTTTTGAAGATCATCCATGATATAGCCTTAAGTCCACCAGAACCCTTTGACGCTATATAGGTAATGTGCACTGCCCAATAGGTCCATCCTGCATAATATGCAAGTTTTGATCCATTGGTACCTTGAATCCAGGATGTAACTCCACCACCTTCGTCCTTAAATTTAGAGCCAAGCTCTCCTACGATCATGGCATAAGGAATAAAATAAAGGGCAAACATCAAGATCCAGGAGAATATTACCTTTGGTCCATCGAAGTAAAAATATCCATTGGTAACATTTCCAAAGCCCCAAAGAGTTGCAAATGCCATGAAAACTAAGGATTTCCATGAAATCAAGGTTTTGTCCCTAGTTTTACTAGAATCTTTTTTCATTTTTCCTCCTTTGAAAACCTCTCTTTTTTTATGTTTTCATATGTTATTATAGGACATTATGCATGAAATGTATAGTATTTATTCATCGTAAACATCCACAAAAATATTGTTGACATTTACATATTAACATGCTAAAATATGGAAAAGCGTTGAAAAGAAGAGTAGTTATAAGCTAGGTAAGTACAGAGAGCTCCAGCAGGTGAAAGGGAGCCTTACATCCTATAACGAATAAAGACTTTGAGCTTTGCTAAAATTAATCTATAGCAACGGGTAGGCCCGTTATAGCCAAAGAGTATGATAGTACTTAGTAAGTTATATATTGTGAGATATATATGAATTTGGGTGGTAACACGGACTTCGTCCCATGGGAAGAAGTGGCGTGTATTTTTTTTAAATATTTTTACTAAATTTTCTACTATCATCAAGAAAAAATACAACGGAGGATAAGAAAATGAAGAAAAATTTGAAGAGACTTTTAAGCCTAGTCCTGGTATTTGTCCTTTTGATCCCAGCAAATATAGGTCTAGCAAGCGATGATACCGACTCGGATGTCTTAAGAGTTGGTATGGAGGTTAATTATGCACCCTTTAACTACTCCCAGGTTAATGATGCCAATGGAGCAGTTCCTGTAGTTAACTCCCAAAACGAATATGCCAACGGCTATGATGTCCAAATAGCCAAACTTATAGCAGACAAGTTAGGAAAAAAATTAGAAATTTATAAAATCGAGTGGGACGGACTTCCACCTGCCCTAACCAGTGGAAAGATAGATGCAATCATAGCTGGTATGAGTCCTACAGAAGAAAGAAAAAAAGAAATTGACTTTACCAAAAACTACTACACTTCAGACTTGGTTGTAGTTTTAAAGAATGATTCCAAATACAAGGATGCCAAGAGTATAGCAGACTTTAAGGGGGCGAAGATAACAGGCCAACTTAATACCTTCCACTATACAGTTATAGACCAAATAGATGGGGTCCAAAAGATGACCGCCATGGAGTCCTTCCCTTCTATGATTTCTGCCACCAAGGCAGGTAATATTGACGGCTATGTTTCAGAAAAACCTGGAGCCATGGCAGCTGTTACAAGTAACAAAGACCTAGCTTATGTAGAATTTGACAAGGACAAGGGCTTTGAAACTTCATCAGAAGATACATCCATAGCAGTAGGAGTTAGAAAAAACTCAGAACTTACAGAGCCAATCAACGATATTTTATCTGACCTTTCCCAAGAAGACCAAGATAAAATCATGAAGCAAGTAATAACCAGCGAAAACCAAGAAGACATGGGCTTTTTTGATCAAATGAAAGCCATCTGGTCAGAATATTCTAGCCTGTTTTTATCAGGTATAAGAAACACCATGCTAATAGCAATATTTTCAACCATAGTCGGCTTTATTATAGGACTTTTGGTAGCTGTTATTAGAAAGATTGAAGTTAACAAAGACAAAAATATTATAGGCTATTTATTACAAAGACTAGTTAACCTCATCCTTACAATATATGTAGAAATCTTTAGGGGAACCCCAATGATGGTTCAATCCATGCTAATCTTCTATGGTGCAAAACAATACCTGGGTATAGATATGTCAACCATGACCGCAGCACTCTTTATAGTATCTATAAACACAGGTGCCTACCTATCAGAAGTAGTAAGAGGTGGTATCAACTCAGTTGATAAGGGACAGTTTGAAGCTTGTAAGGCCTTGGGTATGACTCACTCCCAAACCATGTTTAATGTAGTCCTACCACAAACCATCAAGGCCATCCTACCTTCTATAGCCAACGAGTTTGTAATAAACATCAAGGATACTTCTGTACTTAACGTAATATCAGTAACAGAACTATTCTTCGTATCAAAGTCCATAGCAGGTTCAACCTATCAAATCTTCCAAACATATTTGATAACCGCTATAATCTACTTTGTACTAACATTTGTAGTAACAAGGATTATTTCCTTATTCGAAAGAAAGTTTGATTCCAAGGAATTTATCCTAGAATCATCAACAGGAGGTCGCCATGCAAGAAATAATTAAAGTTGAAAACTTAGAAAAGAAGTTTGGAGACAACTTAGTTTTAAAAAATATAGACTTTGCAGTTACACCTGGAGAAGTAGTAACCATAATAGGTTCTTCAGGTTCAGGTAAATCAACCCTACTCAGGTGTTTAAACCTTTTGGAAAAGCCTACTAGTGGGAAAATCCTCTACAAGGGAGATAACATTTTGGATAAGTCTTTTGACGAGAGAAGATACAGGTCCAAGGTGGGCATGGTTTTCCAAAACTTTAACCTCTTTGAAAACAAAACCGTCCTAGAAAACTGCACCCTAGGCCAAGAACTTGTCCTAGGCGTTAACAAAAAAGAAGCTGAAAAAACTGCCAGGGAATTTTTAAACCTAGTAGGCATGGAAGAATATGTAAATGCCAAACCAGCCCAAATCTCTGGTGGACAAAAACAAAGGGTGGCCATAGCCCGTGCTCTATGCATGAAGCCTGAAGCCTTGCTCTTTGATGAGCCAACCTCAGCCCTTGACCCAGAAACAGTAGGAGAAGTTTTAGATGTAATGGCAAAACTTGCCCAAAGAGGCATGACCATGATAGTGGTAACCCACGAGATGGACTTTGCCAGAGAAGTTTCAACCAGGGTTCTTTTCATGAATCAAGGGGTAATCCTAGAAGAAGGAAGCCCAGAAAAAATCTTCGAGCATCCTGAACACAATAGGACAAGAGAGTTCTTAAAAAGATTTATGGAAAACTAATAAAGTATAGACTAGCCTTTAGGAAAATCTTCCTCAAGGCTAGTTTTTTATCATTTTTACAGATTAAAATACGAAATGAATCTTTTCTGTCAATCTTCTTTTTCATTTGTTAAGCGCCTGTCTTTTTAGGGTATAAATAAAGCAAAGCGACACTCGATGAAAATACAAGGAGTTATCTATAATGAAAGATCCAAGAGATAAAAATAAGATAGAAAAGCCACTTGACTCAAGAAACGCCAGTGTTCACAACAAAGAGCTTAGAAGAGCTGGTGGACAAAGGGTTGCAAACAACGAAGATTCCCTTACAGCAGGAAAAAGAGGCCATATTTCTGTCCAAGATCTTTGGCTATTTGAAAAACATGCCCATTTTAATAGAGAAGTTATCCCAGAAAGAAGGATGCACGCCAAGGGCTGGGGAGCTTGGGGAGAATTTACAGTAACCAATGATATTAGTAAATACACCAGGGCCAAAATTTTCCAAGAAGTTGGCAAGAAGACCAAGATCTTCTCTCGTATGTCAACTGTTGCCGGAGAACGTGGTGCAGCAGATGCAGAAAGAGATATCCGTGGCTTTGCCCTTAGGTTTTATACAGAAGATGGAAATTGGGATATAGTAGGGAACAATACCCCAGTATTCTTCTTTAGAGATCCTATGAAATTTATAGACCTAAACCACGCTATAAAAAGAGATCCCCACACTCACCTAAGAAGCCCAAATTCAAACTGGGATTTTTGGACTTCCCTACCAGAATCACTCTTGCAAGTAACCATAACCATGTCTGACAGAGGTATACCATCATCCTTTAGGTATATGCATGGATTTGGTTCCCATACCTATTCCATGATAAACAAAGATGGAGTCCGCCATTGGGTAAAATACCACTTTAGAAGCCAACAAGGTATACAAAACTGGACCGACCAAGAAGCAGAATATATAGTTTCAAAAGACAGAGAATCATCTGGTCGTGACCTTTATTCAGCTATAGAAGCAGGAGACTATCCAAAATGGAAGATGTATATCCAAGTTATGACCGAAGAAGAAGCAGAAAAAACTTCCTTCAACCCCTTTGACTTAACCAAGATGTGGCCAAAAAAAGACTTTCCACTTATAGAAGTTGGAGAATATGAGCTTAACAAGGTTCCAGACAACTTCTTCCAAGATGTGGAACAAGCAGCCTTCTCCCCTGCCAATATAGTAGACGGTGTAGGCCTATCCCCTGACAGGATGCTCCAACTAAGAGCCTTTGCCTATGGAGATGCCCAAAGATATAGGTTGGGTGTAAACCACCACCAAATCCCTGTAAATAAACCTTTGGGAGCGGAAAATCCCCATGACTTCCATAGAGATGGACAAATGAGAGTTGACGGTAACAAGGGTGATGAAATCCACTATGGACCAAACTCCTATGGAGCCTGGCAAGATGATACATCTTTGGAAGCTGTGGTAGATAAGGGCGGAGATGTAAAAAGATATGACTTTAGAAAAGACGACCACGACTACTTCTCCCAAGTAGGCGATCTTTTCAGAAACATGACCAAGGACCAACAATTGGTTCTTTGTGAAAACACTGCAAGAAACATGGAAGATTCAACCATGCAAATCAAACACCGCCACATAGCCAATACCTACCAAGCAGACCCAGAGTACGGAAAAGGTGTTGCCAAAGCCCTAGGCATAGATATAGATACAGTAGATCTCGAAAGAAATTACGATTCTAGAGAAGAATGGGAAAAATCACTAGCCAAGGACAAAGACCTAGACTACCCAACAGAAAAGGCCATGCCAGAAAGTGCCAAGGACCTTCCAGAAGAAGGAAGAGACACAAACGCAAAAGATCCAAAAACTTTGTCCGATCCTTACGATGATCCTTATCTTCTATAGGATGATAAATAAACTTAATAAATACTAGTAAAAAAAGCGGGCCTTCCCGCTTTTTTCTTGCTTATTTTTCTAAAAAAGAATAAGAAAATCTTAACAAAACCCGTGACATGATCTTTAGTCATATCAAGATTTCATTAAAAACGAGCATTCCCCCATTCTTTTTACTAAACTTAGAAAAACAAACTTTACTTTGGATTTTCTCTGATCTTGTGCTAATATATTCCTATAAATTACAAAAGGAGCAAAACAAATGAAAAAGAATCAGTTGGTCGAAATTTACTCATCATCCGAAGATTCCTTTACAGTAGGTTATATAATTTATGAGGATAAAAAAAGAATCCTCGTAAATTCAATCGATGACCAAGGAAGAAAAGACGGCTACCTTTTATTCAAAAAGAGCCTTATTGAAAAGATTGAAAGAGGGACAGACTACCTGGAAAAAATAGAAAAATATAGGAGCTTTTGGGGCAAGACCAAACTTGGAACAAGCGATAACCCAGTTTTTACAGAAAAACCAGACTTCTATGACCTTATCAAATACGCCCACAAATACAAAAAAGTTATAACACTAGCCACATCATTCGACTACTATGACTACTCCACAGGCTACGTTGACTATTTTGATGAAGATATAGTCACCATCAAGGCCCTAGACCAAAACACAGGAGAGCTTTACGAAGACTTTGAAATAGAAATAAAAGATATAATCCTTGTAGAAGTAGAAAATATAGATAATCTGCTTTTAGAATATGTGAATAAAAAATAAAATCACTTAAAAATAGCTCTAAGTACGAAGTAAAATACTTTTCTTAGAGCTATTTTTCTAAATTTTAGAACTTAAAAAGTTATAAGTCCAAAGCTTAATACCATAAGATACCATTGTAGGATATCAACGAAGCTATTAGAAAATCCGACAAGCACCATAATATTTATAATATGAGGAATGGCACAAATCACTATAATAGAATTTACTATCCAGTCTTTTTTCACAAAGATTAATCCCAATATTATAAGCCAAGCCCAAAGGCAAAAAGGTAGGGCCATAGTAACATATGTAAAAGTATCAGAGTAAAACAAGCCATTAAAACCATCAAATCCACCAAGTATAAGCCCTATAACAAAGACTAAAACAGATACAAGAAAAACCGTGCAATATATTTTTCTTATTTTTTTATCCCTTTCCTTCATCCATATAACCTCCACTATTATTCTTACTTAAGAAGTACTCCCTAACTAAGCCCTTATAAAAGCTATAAAAAAGCCTATAGTTAGAACCATTTCCAAAATCAAATAAAAGACCTTTCCCTTAAGAGGGTATCTCTTGTCAAATACATCACCAAGCACAACTCCCAAAGATCCAATAAAGCAGACTAACATTTGGCTTGAACGTGGTTTAATAAATAAAAAGCTTAAACCAATGATAAAAGACCCTAAAGCTTTAACATAAACAGGAACATTCTTTTTTGCCAAAACACCCTCCTTATAATTTCTTATAATATTCATTAAAATCATATCACTTCTTATATCTATAAACTATGACAAATTTTTATATTCAAAAATATTTTCAATACTGATATAATTAAATATTATGGACTAAGTTATGTAAAATAAGTTATTATATTATGGGTTGATATCATTAAACCAAAAAAATATTTTTGTTAACTGATAAAGTCCATATAATTGTGTAAAAAGAATAGGTCATTCAAAACCTAACTGGTACAATGTTTTTAACAACCAAAACTAAACCAGGAGGAATCAAATGACCCAATTATATTTTACGATTAGTTCAGAGGATATTCAAAGTTTAATTAATGAATCTGTAGATAATAAAATAGCTAGAGATATACTAACTAAATTGTTCAATCAATTAATGGAAAAAGAAAGAGATGAATACTTAGAAAATGAAGCTTATCAGAGAGACCCAGATAGAAAAACTTACCGTAATGGATACTATGATCGTGACTATACAACAAAAATAGGTAGCATAACTCTTAGAGTTCCCAGGACTAGAGATGGAAAATTTTCTACTGAACTTTTTGAAAGATATCAAAGAAATGAAAAAGCTTTAATCTCGACCATGCTTGAAATGTATGTCCAAGGAGTATCAACTAGAAAAGTAACTAAAGTTATGGAAGAATTATGTGGACAAACCTACTCAAAGTCCTTTGTATCATCCTTAACCAAAGAACTTGATAAAGATGTAAATGAATGGCATAATAGAGACATAAGTATAATTAAATACCCATATCTTCTAGTAGAAGTAGTTTACATAAAAGTAAGAGAAAACAGGAGAGTAGTATCTAAAGCTTGCCATATTGCAATAGGAATAAGTAAAAAAGGTTAGCGTGAAATACTAGGTCTAGATATAAGTCAAGTAGAAACAGTAAGTAGTTGGTCCAATTTCTTTGAATATTTGAAAAAAAGAGGGATATCAGGACTTAAGATGGTAATAAGCGACTCACACAAAGGTTTAGTTAGGGCAATAAAAGAATCTTTCACAAATGTTTCTTGGCAAAGATGCCAAGCACATTTTATTAATATATTAGAAAAATCACCAAAGAAAAATACAGAAGAATTTAGAGCCGACGTTAAAGCCTTATATAAAATCAAAGATATCAATTTAGCTAGAAAAGTTAAAGATGAAATTTTCAACAAATATGAAAAAGATAAGAGATACGAAGCAAGTCTAAAAATATTAGATGAAGGATTTGAAGATTCAATTAGTTACTTGAGTATACGTAATTCTCATTCAAGATTAAAAACAACGAATTATCTTGAAAGGCTGAATCAAGAAGTTAAAAGAGGTGAAAAAGTGATTAGGATATTTTCTAATGAATATTCAGCTATACCATTAATATCTAGCCCGTCGGCTTTTGGAGACCAATCCACATTGATATCAATGAGGACCTCCTAACATCATCTAGATTGTATATCAAAATATAATAACGAATATTGTACTAGACTAATTTACACAATATTAAGGACTTGACTTACTTTTACCAACACGATTTATTATAGAGCCTTTTTTTTGTTATTTTTATGATTTATGATATTATTATATTATAGATATATAGAGGATATGATGAAAGATGAAAGAAAAAAATTTGGCAAAAAACTAATAGAAATAAGAGAAAGAAAAGGCCTAAGACAGGCTGATGTAGCAGAGATTATAAATTTGAGCGAAAGAAGTATAGGTAGGCTTGAAAGAGGAGAAATAGAATCTGCATCTGTAGATAGCCTAATAGAACTATCCAAAATATATGACCTGGATATCCTAAGCTTATAAAAAAAATATATTTATGGAAGTTTCTGCATACTAGAAGAAATCAAGAACTCATTAGATATAAATGCAATTTTTCTCACAAAGGATATGAGAATAGACCTTTTAGAAAAAATAGACTTAATAAAAGATAGCAGAGAACTAAGAGCAAGGAAATACGAGATAGACCTCCTAGATTTATTTATACGATATTTAAACTTTGAAATAACTAGCGAAGAATTAAGTGAAATATACGAGGACCTATCCCCAAGTAAAATTAAAAGAAAAAACTTCGAAAATCTCGACCTTCAAGGCATAGACCTCCGCATATTATTAAACATAGCATCCACTTCCCAGGATTTTAAGGGAATTGATAGGGTGGAGATATTTGAGAAATGCAAAAATCAAGATAAAGAGAAGATAGTAAAAATAGCTACTTGTAATAACCTTGCTAATTGGAATATAGTAAATAAAAATTATGAAGAAGCTATTAAAATAACAAATGAAGGGATAGGATATGCAAGAAAAAACTCTTCGATAGATGCTTTAATATACCTATATTTTTCAAAGTTTCTTGCTTGTTATAGAGCTAATAAAGATTTTGAAGAGTCCTTAACAGCTACAAAAGTGTTACTAGCAAATATCTTAAATAAAGATTTACAGTTTCTAATAATTAAAAAAATTAAAAACATATTGGGGATGAACTGATAGAGTTATTATAAAACAATGAATAAATATCGACCTGTAACTAGAAAACTCTCTAGGAAATTTACCCCTTGATTTCAGGAAGTACATTTTATATATCTGTATTGACGAGGCAAAGTTTCAGTTGAGTTTTTAATTATTATAGGTCGATTACTAGAATGTGATAGTAGTGATAACAATCTAGACTAATTTATTCATACTGTAACAACACTTTTTAAAGTCAAATAGACTCAGATATATATGTAGTAGATTTAATCATAACAATATTATCTTCATCATCAGCTAGAGATTCATTCATAGTAGACAAAAATGGCATTATAAACATGAGTGACACTAATATTAAAAATCTAAATTTTTTCATAAAATCGCCTCCTTATGTCTTAATATAGTAAAGAATATGAATTACTTTGTCAAAGGCACATGTGCCTTTGAAATTTCGATTATATTGTTGTATTCTTATATTGAGAATATTCTTAATAAAAAATATGAGGATAATATGAAAAAAATAGAAAATTTAATTATAGCTATGAATTTGCTAAAAAATGCACATTTTGCAAAAGGCGATGGATGGAGCAATACAATTACTATTAAGTAAAGTAATGTATAATCAAGCAGTATTTTGAAATACTGCTTGATTGCATATTAGGGAGGATTCAATGCCAAATAATTATATTTTTAGACCAGAATATTTTGGAGGAATATTGATAGATAGGGATACCTTTGAAAAATGGGAGCTAGATGAAAGACATTCACTTTACTTGTGGATATATTATCATATTAGAGATGTTGAACAATCTCTTAAGATGTTAAACGATTTTTATGAAGATATAAATTTAGATGAAGAATTAATTTTATTTACTAAGAATAATATTTATAATATGCCAAAGAAATATACATACAAAAATAAATTGGCTGGGTTTAAATCTTTTTTAGAAAATGAATTAATACTGCTTAAAAAAAGAAAATATCTTAGTGCACCATTAGAGTTAAGTATGTATCTAACTAGTAAATGTCAATTAAACTGCGATTTTTGCTTTATGGATGATCTCATTAAGGATAGTAATAATAGTATACCTGTAAATAAAGCATTAAAAATAATTGATATGTTTGTAGATAATGGAATTGAAAGTATATCTTTACTAGGTGGAGAGCCACTATTATATGAAGATATTTTAAGTATATGTGAATTCATAGAATCTAAAAAAGTGCATTTCAATATAACTACAAATGGAATTTTACTTAATGAAAAATTTTTAAGAAGCTTAAGTAAATTTAGCTATTTAAAGCTATCTTTCTCTGTCATTAATATAAAAGAAAGTAATAATATGTACAGTAACAAAATGTTAAAAAATATTAAAAAAAATATAGCTTTAGCATCAAAGATGGGAATTAGAACATCTATTAATACTGTATTAATTAATCAAAAAATAGAGGATTTAGTAGAAATAGTAGACTTTTGTAATGAAAACAATATTGAGAGATATTCAATGGCTACATTTGCAAATGTTGAAACAAGAGCTAAAGTAACTTTATCAATAAACGATTGTATAAATTTTTATTTAAAACTAAGTGATTATGTAAATAAGAATAAGTATAATATAGATTTGGCTTTGGAAGGGTGTATGATTTATTCAGCGGCGTACGGAGGTGAAGATATTGATATATCAGATTTTCAACGATTATCTTATGGATGTCAGGCAGCACAGACTAATATTGATATTATGTTTGATGGGAACGCTTATGCTTGTAGTTTATTAAGGGACAAAAGTGTGATTGAAAGTGATGTTTTTAATAAAAATTTTGATGAAATATGGGATTCGATTAAATTTTTACCAATAAGAGATTATAGGGTATTAGATAAGAAATGTAGATCTTGTACTTATAATATATTTTGTAATGGGGGATGTTTTGTTGATAAACAGATTGTTAATAATAAGTATGATGAATCTTGTGATCCGAAATGTTATAGATATTTAGGTGTGTAGTAATGTTGGTGTATCTTTTTAAGAAAAATAAAAAATTGTTTATCAAAAGCCTAATATTTTTGTTATTATTCTCCTTGAGCAGGCCAGTTTTTTCTAAATTGATAATTTATTATACCAATTTATCAAAATCAGAAACTGGAGTTAATATTGGATATTTGCTATTACCTGGCTTATTGTATCTGTTGGGGTACTTTTTGGTTAATTTATTATCT
Organism: Anaerococcus sp.; assembly: GCA_022780515.1. Taxonomy (GTDB): domain Bacteria; phylum Bacillota; class Clostridia; order Tissierellales; family Peptoniphilaceae; genus Anaerococcus. Next base: position 12,710 of record JALEUV010000079.1, read on the forward strand.
GAAAAGTACTTAGATAAGTTTATGATCATGTGTAAGCAATGTTTGAATGAGGGAGTCTATGAAAGCTTACTGGATACTTATGGATTAAACTTTAATAAATCGTATTTAACTAGTATTTTTACAAATGATATAGATCAGATTTCGAATGATTATATCCAGGGATTGACTCAAATTTTCTATTTTATAGTGTCTTTTCTGGGTGCAAGTCTAGTTATATATTCCCTATCCGCTAAGATTTTGCTATATTTGATAGTTATTTCTACTCTAACTTTTATAATACAAAAATTGCTTGCGAATACTTTAGCAGATAAGCAGTATTCCTATAATACCAAGTTTTCAAAAATCATAAAAATATTAAATGAAAGTATTGATAATATTAGAGAGATAAAGATTTATAATTTAGAGGATAAGTTCAGATATAAGTTTAAGAATGCTTCAATAGACGCTAATGAGGAACTTTTCATGTTGAATTTTGCTGAAGATATGGTTGAAGTAATTAATCAGACATCTGCGACTTTAATTGAGGTTGGCCTATATATTGTAGGGGTTGTTTTGATAATTGATGGTAAGCTCACTATTTCTGAATTGTTAGCAATTGTAGTATCTTGTGATTCTATAACTCTTCCTATATATTCATTTTCTAGAACTTATGCTAAGTTTGCAAAGACTAAGAAAACTAGGGAAAAACTGATTGAAATTATAAATGGGTCCAATACATCTAAGGGCGATTTTAAAATATCTACAATAGATAAAATAAGAGTGGACGATTATGCTTGTAAATATCAACTTGACCCTATAAGTGATAGTGTTAGTTTTTCAATTAACTATGGAGAGAAAATCTTGATTATAGGGGAGAATGGATCTGGCAAATCTACACTTATTTCTTCAATGCTAGATTTTTCCAGAAATCATGTAGGGGATATATTTATAAATGGGATAAATATAAAAAATATAGATAAAGAGTCATATTATAAAAGGATATCATTTTTAGGTCAAAGATATGTTTTAACAGAAGATACCATAAGGAACAATATTATAGGAAATGAAGTTTATTTGGAAGAAAAATATAATAGAATAATCGATGGATTAAATATTAAAAATTTCTATAAATCTACTAGGGTCAATGAAAATAGAGATAATTTAAGTGGAGGGGAAATGCAGAAAATAAGTATAGCAAGAGCTATTTATAAAGATAGCGACATACTTATTTTAGATGAGCCTTTTTCTGCACTCGATATGAAAAGCGTTGACAAAATATTGGATACCTTATTAAAAGATGAGAGAAGTGTAATAGTGATTTCTCATAATTTAAGTCGAGATAAGATTAATAAATTTGATAAAGTTATTAATATCAATAGAAGGGCTAAATATTTGTAAGTATGGTAATAAATATGCCATAAGTTTTTATACATAGTATAAAATATTATGTGTAAAATAGAAAAAGAGAACTCAAACTTGTAAAGTTTTGTTAAGAAATAAAAGAAAAACATAAACTAACAAGGAGTTATCTTATGAATAATTTTAACACAGATTTAATGCAAATCCTAGCCTAAGGTTTAGCAGGCTAATAGTATAATATCAATTAAATGTTTAGAAGGACTTATTTTAAGGTATATATGTAATAATACTAAAGAACTTAACATAAGGAGGAATTATGGAAATTAAAAAAGTAGTAGTATGTGGAGGAGGAGTCCTAGGTGCTCAAATCGCTCTACAAGCTCAATATTGCGGATTTGATACAACAATTTGGTTAAGAAGTGAAGGCTCAATCGGAAGAACCCAACCAAGACTAGAAAAATTTACCAAAGACCGTCTAGAATCACTTAAACTAATGAAAGAAAAACAAAGTGAAGACGTATTCGCACCAGGTCTTGTAGACTCTTACGAAGACTTCGACTACGAAGCAAGTGTAGAAAAGGTAAAAAAAGCTAAAGAAGATCTAACCCTAGAAACAGATATGGAAAAGGCCTTCGAAGATAGTGATCTAATAATAGAAGCCATGAGCGAAAACATCAACGACAAAAAAGACTTCTACCACAAGATCCAAGACCACCTTCCAGAAAAAACTATAATCTGTACCAACTCATCATCCCTACTTCCATCAAGCTTTATGGAAGATACAGGAAGACCTGAGAAGTTCTTAGCCCTACACTTTGCAAACAACATCCACGTATTCAACACTGCAGAAGTAATGAGAACCTCAAAGACTTCAGATGAAGCATTTGAAACAGTTTACAAATTTGCAAATGATATAAAGATGGAAGCAATCAGACTTAACAAGGAAAAAGCAGGATATATCCTAAATTCCCTCTTAATTCCTTTCTCCATAGCTGCTCTAAATCTTTATGCTGAAGGAATAGCTAGCCCAGAAGATATAGACAAAGTATGGAAGATAGCTCAAGGAGCTCCACTAGGCCCATTCGATACCTTTGATATGATTGGGCTAAAGACACCTTATGAAATGGGTAAGGCCCTAGCAGAAAGCCAAGATGAAAACTCACCATACGACCTAAAGAAAATATCAGAAGTTGTTGGTAAGAGAGTTGAAGAAAATAAACTAGGAAAAGAAACAGGCGAAGGCTTCTACAAATACGACGATGACGGGAAGAAAATAGACTAATAGAAGATTTATAAAAAAATACACTAACCTCTAAAAGCTAGCTTAACTAACTTAAGGAGGTTAGTTTTTTGTATGATAATATAGGAAGTATCAATATCTGACACTATAATTAGTTAAAAAGGCAGAATTAATAACGTCATAGTCAAGGTGAATTTTATATCAACAAGCATCTTATAAGCCTAAGTAATTAATGTATAATCATATATTATTGATTAGTTAATATATTAATAGATAAGTGTACTAAACAAGGTTGTAATAAATTATGGAATTAAAATACATTAATGAGTCCATTGTGTTTAAGATAAGTAAGTAAATATTTTAAAAAATAAAGAGGCGATGGTGAGATTGTATTAAGCTGCACCACCACCTTATTTTTATGAGATCAAGTTTACTAGCATCATAGCTAGTGGCATTAGTAGTACTGTTACTATACCTGCTATGGCTATTGAAAGTCCTGAGATAGCTCCTTGGATCTTACCCATTTTTCTTGCTTGGCTGGTACCAACGGCGTGGCTTGATGTGCCTAGGGCAACCCCTTGGGCTACTGGGTCAGTGATCTTGAATAGCTTTATGACAATAGGGGAGATAGCTGCTCCTATTACTCCTCTAAATACTACAATAATTGAGGTTAGTGCCACAATTCCGCCGTATTCGCCACATAGTGATATGGCTATGGCTGTAGTTATTGATTGAGGAACAAGGGAGGTTACTAATTCTCCTGTAAATCCAAATGCTTTTGATAGGAGGATAGCTAGGAGCATGGATGATATTGATCCTATAACTACTCCACCAAAGATTGGGATTACATTTGCCTTAAGGGTATCCATATTGTTGTATAGGTCTAAGATCATAGCAACTGTAGCTGGGCCAACGAAGAATGCTATTATGTCTCCACCTTTTTTGTAGGATTCGTAAGGAATCCCTGTTATAGTTAGAAATGCTATGATTAGCAAGATAGCAATTAGTAGAGGATTGGCTAGTGGAGTTTTGATCTTTTTGTTAATCCGTTTACCTATTTCATAAGCCGCAAAGGAGAGGACTATGCCGAAGTATTGGTTATCAAACATTATTTCCTCCTTTGTAAAGCTTGGACGACTATTCCTGTAATAGCCATTGTTATTGCTGTTCCTACTATGGTGATTATAAGGAGTTTTATAATTCTACCTTGGACGACATCAAAGTTTGCCATGATGCCAACTCCTACTGGAACGAATAAGAAGGCTAGGTTTGTTAGAATACCGTCTGAAGTTTCTTGAACATCATCAGGTTTTAGTATTTTTAGGTTTAGAGCTATAAATAGGTATATCATTCCATATACTGCTTCTGGTATAGGGAAGTTGATAAAGCGTCTAGTTATAGAACCTAAGAATAAGCACGTACAGAGGATGACGAATTCTTTGAGGTAGTTCATAATCCTATTATTCGGCTGTTATAATCTTATCTGGGTTTAGGATCATGTTAGGGTCAAATACTTTTTTGATTCCTCTCATAAGTCCTGTATTTACTCCGCCTTCGAAATCTCTTAGATAGTTTATTTTACCTGATCCTACACCGTGCTCACCTGAAAGCTTTCCGCCAAGATCGTAGGCTTTTTTGTAAATAACGTACATGAATTCATTAACTTCGTCTTTGAATTGATCAATCTTATCTTCTTCATTAGATAATGTGTAGATGTGGAGGTTACCATCACCAGCGTGGCCGAATGATTTAACGTCGAACATATATTCTTCAGCAGCTTCATTTACAAATTCTATATAGTCAGCGATTTCTGTAATAGGAACTACTACGTCACATTCATCTAATAGTTTGTGTTGGCTCTCTATTGCTTCTAGGAAGGATGATCTAGCAGCCCATGCATCTTTGATTTGGTTTGGAGTATCAGCTACCAAGACATCGATTGCTCCATTGTCTGTTAGGATTTCTGCAGCTTTTTCTATATCTTCGTATAGGCTATCTTCATCATCTCCATCGAAGGTGATTAGTAGGTAGGCATTAGCGTCTACTCCATCTATGTTTTTAGGGAAGGTTTCTTTTCCGATATATTTTTCACTAGCTAATACTATGTTTCTTTCCATAAATTCGATAGCTTGTGGGTTTAGGTTAGAATTAAGTAGTTTTGGAACTGTTGATATACATTCATGTAGGTCCTCAAATGGTACTATTAGTGAGATAGTAGCATTTGGATTTGGAACGATTTTTAGGGTAAGCTCTGTAATTACTCCAAGTGTTCCTTCAGATCCGATCATAAGGTCTTTTAGTGAGTAACCTGTAGATGACTTAGAAATTACAGCTCCGAATTTAGTAATTTCACCATTTGGTAGAACAACTTCCATGCTTCTTACGTAGTCTCTTGTTGTACCATATTTTACAGCACGCATACCACCAGCATTTGTTGAAACGTTTCCGCCTAGAGTAGCAAATTTTTCACCTGGATCAGGTGGATATAGGTAGCCCTTTGATAGGCAATCTTGAGCAAGGTCGTTTAGTAGAACACCAGGTTGTACCCTAACTACCATGTTTTCTTCATCATATTCTAGGATCTTGTTCATTGTTTGCATATTAAGCATAACGCCGTGTTTGATAGCAACACCTGAACCAACTAGACCTGTACCTGCACCTCTTGCTAGTACTGGAATTTTATTTTCGTTACAAATTTTAAGAACTGCACTTACATCTTCTGCAGTGTGAACGTCTACTAGAACATCAGGTTCTGATAGACCGTAGATAGGCATTTCATCTTGGTAGAAGTCTTCGCTAACTTCATCTCCAACATATACTTTGCCTGAAACTGAACTTTTAATTTGTTCAATAATTTCATCAGTTACTTGGTTATAATTATTCATTTATACCTCCTAAAATAACAAATTACATGATATTATGTAATTATATATTTATTATATCATAAAAATTTCTATGTCAAAATGTTTTCAAAGTTTTTTTTGCCCTATGAAAACGGGGAAATCCAATAAATTATACAAAATTAAAATTGGTAATTGTTTATATATAAAGATACCTTTGAAAAGAAAGTTTAATATAAGTAAACGTTTGACAAATTTAGGAAAAGAAATATTATAGTTAGTGAAAGTGTTTTTACTTCAAAAACATTTTACATAATTTTCACAAAATATGCAGGTATTTAAAAAATATCCCATATTTTTAAAAATTATATTGAATGTCAGTGGTATTTACCTTCGAAACCTCTTGTTATTTACCTGGTTAGGTGGATTTTGAGAAAAAAATAACTTTTTCTTAAAATAAATTTGACAAATCCATTTAAGATTGTTAATATAATAACATAAGTTGGTTTATATCACGAAATTCATTTTCAATAGTTTATAAGGAGAAAATATGTACAAATTAACTGAAGAACAAGAAGAAATGAGAGAGATGTTTAGAGAATTTGCTCAAAACGAAGTAGCTGCTATGGCTATCGAAGTTGATGAAGAGCATAAGTTCCCTGAAGAAAATGTAGCAAAAATGCAAGAGTTAGGATTTTTCGGAATTCCTTTTGCTGAAGAATACGGTGGAAATGGACAAGATACTCTAACTTACATATTAGCTGTTGAAGAGTTATCAAAATGCTGTGCAACAACAGGTGTTATTTTGTCAGCACATACTTCTTTAGGAGCTGACTGCATCAACAAGTTTGGTAATGAAGAACAGAAAGAAAAATATCTCACCCCACTTGCTTCAGGAGAGAAGTTAGGAGCTTTCGCTTTAACAGAACCTGATGCTGGAACAGATGCTTCTGGACAAAAGACAGTAGCAGTTTTAGATGGGGATCATTATGTTCTTAATGGATCAAAGATCTTTATAACAAATGCTGGTTACGCTGATACTTATGTTGTATTTGCTATGACAGATAAGGAACAAGGAACTAGAGGAATCAGTGCATTTATAGTTGAAAAAGACTTTGACGGTTTTGACTTTGGAACTACTGAAGATAAGATGGGAATTAAGGGAAGTGCTACAAGAGAGCTAATCTTTAGAGATTGCAAGGTTCCTAAGGAAAATCTTCTAGGAGAAGAAGGCAAGGGCTTCAAATACGCAATGGCTACCCTAGACGGAGGTAGAATTGGTATAGCAGCTCAAGCTCTAGGTATAGCTGAAGGTGCTCTAGATAAAACTATCAAATATGTTAAGGAAAGAGAACAATTTGGTAGACCAATAGCTGAATTCCAAAATACTCAATTCAAATTAGCTGAAATGGCTACAGAAATAGAAGCTGCAAGACATTTAGTATATAAGGCTGCTGTTCTTAAGGACAATGGCGAAAACTATACTGTTGCTGCTGCTATGGCTAAACTAAGAGCTGCAAGAACAGCTATGTTTGTAACTACAAGAGCAGTACAAATGTTTGGTGGTTATGGATATGTTAAGGAATATGAAGTTGAAAGAATGATGAGAGATGCCAAGATAACAGAGATTTACGAAGGTACTTCAGAAGTTATGCAAATGGTTATTTCTGGTCAGCTATTAAGATAGAAGATATTAAGGAGAAAAAATGAATATATTCGTATGTGCTAAACAAGTTCCAGATACTAATGAAATAAAGATAGATCCAGTTACAAATACTCTTATCAGAAAGGGTGTTCCAAGTATTTTAAATACTTATGATGCTTTTGCCCTAGAGCAAGCTTTAAGAATCAAGGACGATGACCCTGAAACAAAGATAACAGTTATTTCTATGGGACCTCCTCAAGCTGAATCTATGCTTAGAGACTGCCTAGCAGTAGGAGCTGACAAGGCTTACCTAGTAACAGATAGGAAGTTTGGTGGTTCAGATACTCTAGCTACAAGCTACATTCTATCAAATGCTGTTAAATTTGTAGCTAAGGAAGAAGGAGAACCTGACCTAATTATGTGTGGTCTTCAAGCAATAGATGGAGATACAGGTCAAGTTGGTCCAGAACTTGCTGAACACTTAGAACTTCCACAAGTAACTTATGCTTATACACTAGAAATCAATGACGAAGGAGTGAAAGTTCTCCAAGAAGTTGATGGTGGATCAAGACATATCCAATCCACACTTCCAGCTGTTGTTACCTTTACTAAATATGGCGATGAAGAACTAAGATATCCTAAGATTAAGAATAAACTAAAGGCAAAAAAGGCAGAAATTCCACAAGTTAGCTTTGAAGATCTAGAAAGTGTAATCGATGATACCAAGATCGGACTAAAGGGATCTCCAACTAGGGTTAAGAAAACATACACACCTAATGTAACAAAAGATGGAATCATCTTCACTGATCTTCCAGCAGAAGAAGCTGCTGAAAAATTGGTTGCTGAATTAATAGATAAGAAGCTTATTTAAGGAGGAAGTATGGCAGATTATAAAAACCTTTGGGTATTTGTAGAAACTAAAGAAGACGGAAGTGTTTTGAATGTTGGCTTAGAGCTATTAAATCCAGGAAGAAAGATGGCAGATACCCTAGAAGAAGACTTGGTAGCTGTTATCATCGGTGGTGACGTTAGTAAGGCAAAAGAAGAAGTTAAGGACTATGGAGTAGATAAGATTATAACTGTTGAAGGTGAAGCTTATAAGGAATATAACACCGAAGTTTACGCTAATGCCCTAACTAAATTAATAGAAAAACACAATCCAAATGTAGTCCTAGTAGGAGCTACAAACCTAGGAAGAGACTTTGCACCTAGGGTTTCATCTAGAGTAGGAACAGGACTTACAGCAGATTGTACAGAACTAGAAGTAGATACAGAAAGTAACAATATAGTATGGACAAGACCAACATTTGGTGGTAACTTGATGGCTCAAATCCTTTGCCCAGACTCAAGACCACAAATGGGTACAGTACGTCCTGGCGTATTCTCTAAAGAAAAAGCTCAAAGACGTGAGAATATCGAAGAAATCGCTGAAGAAATTACCTATGATAAGGAACCTAGAACTAAGATCCTTGACTTTATCCCTCGTGAAGAAGGAGAAGATGTAGACTTAGCTGGTGCTGAATACATCATATCAGGTGGACGTGGACTAGGAGATCCTTCAAACTTAAAACTAATCGAAGACTTGGCAGAAGCCATCGGCGGAACAGTTGGTTCAAGCCGTCCACTAGTTGACTCTGGTTGGATATCTCACTCCCACCAAGTAGGTCAATCAGGAAAAACTGTAGGACCAAAGGTCTATATAGCTATAGGTATATCTGGAGCTATCCAACACTTGGCTGGTATTGGGGCAAGTGATTATGTAGTAGCAATTAACAAAGACCCTGATGCGCCTATCTTTGATGTAGCTGATTATGGTATAGTAGGAGACTTATTCGAAATCGTACCTAAGTTAACTGAATTATTTAGAGAAAGAAAAGCAAATTAATTTTACTAGGCTAGGGATTAGTTTCCTTAGCCTATAAATAAAAAATTTAAGGAGAATATATGGCTTTTGAAACAATCAAACTAGAACAAGAAGGTTTTATTGGCAAACTAACTATAGCAAGACCAGAAGCACTAAACGCTTTAAATTCTCAAGTTTTAGATGAACTTGATAAGGCTATTGATGAAGTTAGCGCTAATAAAGAATTGAGAGTTTTAATTGTTACTGGAGAAGGAAGAAGCTTCGTAGCAGGAGCTGACATCAAGGAAATGGCTACCCTTTCACCTATCGAAGGTAAGGAATTTGGTAAGAAGGGACTAGGTGTTTTCAGAAAATTAGAGAAATTAGAAATTCCAACCATAGCTGCAGTTAACGGTTTTGCCCTAGGTGGTGGATGCGAACTTGCTATGAGCTGTGATTTTAGAATTGCTAATGAAAAGGCAACATTTGGTCAACCTGAAGTAGGTCTTGGTATCCTACCAGGATTTGGTGGAACTCAAAGACTACAAAGACTTGTAGGTCAAGGTTGGGCTAAGTATTTAATTTATACAGCTAGGAACATCAAGGCTCCAAAGGCTTTAGAAATTGGACTTGTTCAAGAAGTTGTCCCAGTAGATGAATTTGAAGAGAGAGTTAATGAGCTTGCAAATATCGTAGCAAATAATGCCCCTATCGGTGTTAGACTTGCTAAGGAAGCAATCAATACTGGAGCTCAAGTAGATATAGAATCAGCTATCAAAATCGAAGAAAACCTATTCGGCCTATCTTTTGCAACAGAAGACCAAAAGGTAGGAATGGAAGCCTTTGTTAACAAGGGTAAAGCAGAATTCCAAAACAAATAATAGAAATTATATTTTTGAAAGGAGACAAAATGAAAGTAGGAGTTGTTGGTTCAGGAATCATGGGTGGAGGAATTGTTGAAATCAATGCAAAAGGCCATGAAGTAGTAGTTAGAGACATAAAAGATGAATTCTTAGAAAAAGCTAAGGCAACAATCGAAAAACACTATACAAAACAAGTGTCAAAAGAAAGAATGACAGAAGATGAAAAAGCAAATGCCCTAGCAAACATTACTTACACAACAGATATCAAAGACCTTGCTGATTGTGATATTGTAATTGAAGCAGCTACAGAAAATCCAGAACTTAAAAAGAATATATTCAAAGAATTAGATGAAGTTGTAAAAGAAGGAGCTATCCTTGCTTCAAACACATCATCTCTATCTATAACAGACATAGCTGCTGTAACAAATAGACCTGAAAAAGTTATTGGTATGCACTTCTTTAACCCAGTACCAGCTATGAAGCTAGTAGAAGTTATTAGAGGACTTAAGACATCTGACGAAACAAATGAAGCTGTCCTAGAACTTGCTAAGACACTTGGCAAAACTCCTATCGAAGTTAAAGAAGGACCTGGCTTTGTTGTAAACAGACTTCTTATCCCAATGATCAACGAAGGTATTGGAGTATTGGCTGACGGTCTTGCAAGTGTAGAAGATATTGATACAGGAATGAAACTTGGCGCAAACCATCCTATGGGACCTCTTGAACTAGGTGACTTAATTGGACTTGACACATGCCTAGCAATAATGGAAGTTCTATACAATGAATTCGGAGATAGCAAATATCGTCCAAACCCATTACTAAGACAAAAGGTTAGAGCAGGAGAGCTAGGTAGAAAGACTGGTAAAGGCTTCTACGACTATACAAAATAAGTAAAGATATAAATAAATTAGGAGGTAATATGTCAAGAAAAGTTGTTATCGCAAGTGCAGTAAGAACACCTGTTGGTAGTTTTGGTGGTGTATTCAAAACAGTTGGAGCTGTTGATCTAGGAGTTGTTGCAGCTAAAGAAGCTATCAAAAGAGCGGGAATTAAACCAGAAGATATAGATGAAGCTGTAATAGGTTGTGTACTTCAAGCAGGTCTTGGACAAAATGTTGCAAGACAAGTAGTTCTAGGTGCAGGATGCCCAGTAACAGTTCCTGCTTTTACAATCAACAAGGTTTGTGGATCAGGACTTAGAAGTGTATCTTTAGCAGCTCAAATGATTAAGGCTGGAGATAACGATATAATCCTAGCTGGTGGAACAGAATCAATGTCACAAGCTCCATTCCTACTAAAAGAGCTAAGATGGGGCGGCAGAATGAATGATAAGAAGGTTATCGATGAGATGATCAAAGACGGTCTATGGGATGCCTTCAACGACTACCACATGGGAGTTACAGCTGAAAATGTAGCTGAAGAGTATGGTATTACTAGAGAAATGCAAGATGAACTAGCTGCTACAAGCCAACAAAGAGCTGAAAAAGCTAGAAAAGAAGGAAGATTCGATGACGAAATCGTTCCGGTCGAAGTTAAAGATAGAAAAGGTAATGTAACAGTAGTAGACAAAGATGAGCACATCAGAGAAGGTGTAACAGCTGAAGGAATTGCTAAACTAAAACCAACCTTCATCAAAGATGGTACAGTAACAGCTGCTAATGCATCAGGACTTAACGATGGTGCTTCAATGCTAGTAGTAATGAGCGAAGAAAAAGCTAAGGAACTAGGAGTTAAACCGCTAGCTACTATCACATCTTATGCTACAGCTGGTGTTGAACCAAGAATCATGGGTACAGGACCAATCCCTTCAACAAAAAAGGCTTTAGAAAAAGCTGGATTAACAATTGATGATATCGACTTAATCGAAGCTAACGAAGCTTTCGCAGCTCAAGCTTACGCTGTTAAAAACGAACTAGGCTATGACTTTGACAAGGTAAACGTAAATGGTGGAGCTATTGCCTTAGGTCACCCAATCGGAGCATCAGGTGCTAGAATCCTTACAACCCTTCTATATGAAATGGAAAAGAGAGACTCAAAGAAAGGTCTTGCTACCCTATGTATAGGTGGAGGAATGGGAACTGCTCTAGTAGTTGAAAGAGACTAATAAATAAATTAGGGGTTGTTGCAGTATTTCTTGCAGCAACTCTTTTTTGTATCTTTGTTAAAAGAAAAATATACGTTAATATTTATCAATTGACGATGGTTTTATAAAATAATGGGTATAATAAATACAAGAAAACGATTTGATACACATAAGGAGATTTTATGGATTTTGAAAAACTTTATCAAGAAAAATTAATAAGTGCTGAAAAGGCAGCATCCCTAGTCAAGGACGGCGATTGGGTAGAGATGGGCTGGGGCGCTACAGTTCCTGCAGTTTTTGATGAAGCTCTAGCTAAAAGGGCCAACGAACTTCACGATGTAAAGATAAGATCAGGAGTTTTGACATATAGTCCAAAGGTTGCAGAGGCTGACACAACTGGTGAGCATATAATCTATCATTCCTACCACTCAACAGGCTTTGAGAGAAAGATTATTAATGCCAACAAAAATGGTGCCTTCTTTATTCCTATCAAATATAGCGAGATAGAAAGGTATATTGCTGAGAACCTACCAAAGGCAGCAATTTCTGTAGTACAAGTTTCACCTATGGATAAACATGGTAACTTTAACTTTGGTCTATCAGCATCTCACACAATTACTTCCTTCGAAAATAGCGATGTAGTCATTTTGGAAGTAAATGATAAGATGCCAGTTGCTCTTGGTGGTTTTAAAAACTTTGTTAATATCAAGGATGTAGATTACATCTACGAAACTTCCCACGACCTCTTGACCTTGCCAGGTTCGTCCTTCTCAGAAGAAGATGTCAAGCTAGCAAAATTTGTAGTAAAGGAACTAAGGGATGGAGATACCCTCCAACTAGGAATCGGTGCTCTACCAAACGCTATCGGTAGCGAAATTGCCAAATCTGACCTCAAGGACCTTGGTGTTCATACAGAAATGTATGTAGATTCCTTTATGGAAATGGCTAAAGCAGGAAAGATTACAGGAAGCAAGAAAAATATCAACCCAGGAAGACAAACCTATGCCTTCGCTGCAGGTCAACAAGCACTCTATGACTACATTGATGGCAACGAAGAGCTAATGGCAGCTCCTGTTTCCTATGTAAATGACATAGACGTTATAGCAGCTCATGACAACTATGTATCAATCAATACAGCCCTCGAAATTGACCTATGGGGCCAAGTTTCAGCAGAGTCAGTAGGATCTAAGCACATATCTGGTGCAGGTGGAGCCCTAGACTTCATGCTAGGAGCTTATAGGTCTAAGGGAGGAAGGTCCTTTGTAACCCTCAAATCTTCAAGAGTAAACAAGGAAGGAAAGAGAATCTCAAACATAGTTCCTGCCTTTAAGCCTGGTACCCAAGCTACAGGAGTAAGGTCAAATACCCAATATGTAGTTACTGAACAAGGTATAGCTAACCTCAAGGGTCTATCTACTTGGCAAGCAGCTGAAGCTCTTATAGGACTTGCCCACCCAGATAATAGGGATGAGCTAATAAAGGCTGCAGAAGAAGCAGGTATTTGGAGAAAATCAAATAAGTAAGTATAAAAAAAGAACTCTAGGTTGTAAGGATCTAGGGTTCTATTTTTTGCTAAATATTGGCCTTTGGAGTTTATTTAATTTGTCGTATATGGGCATTAGAATGGCTCCTGCGTCATTGTTTTTTTTCATAAGCCTCTCACAAATAATCAACATCCATACTACTACGTACTTGGAGAGGTAGAAGGCCTGGATGCCGTTAGCTAGGATGGACCTCCTGCCATTTATAACTATGTCATTACGGATCTTAGCAAAATACCTAAGAAGGCCCTGTCTATTGCTATCATCTTCGATTAGTTTTTCTATTAGGTAAGCCAGCACCACTATATAGTCATCATCTAGGGGATTTACCCTAAATCTAATGAACCCATCTTCACCAAGGATTATATCTTCGCTTGAATCATGGCCCCTATAAAAGTCAAAATATTTTTCTTCATCAAAGGGAAAGAAATGTTCATAAAGAGCGTAGGTGAAGTTGGACTTGGCTATAGCATTTTTGAAAAAATCAAGGGTTTTATTTGATGAGTCAAAGCTTGCTATAAATATGGGCGATAAGATTACCAAGAGCTTTAATTTGTTACTATCATTGTCATTTTTTATATAAAAGTTCAAGTAGTCATAAGCTTTATCACAAGTATCTTCTTGGAGCTTTTCTAATAAGTTCCTACTAGTCTCAAAATTATATAATTTTTTTGAAGTATCGCTTATTTTTTCTACTCGCATGTACTTACATCACCATAGGATCCATTGTTTGCCCTTAGGTAGTCATCAGGATTAAGAATAAGGCCGTGACCGACTTCCCCAGCGCTTACCTTTATTTTTCTCATGGACCTTGCCCTCTCGTCTAGGATTACTGGGAAGTTCTTTTTCATAGCAAGGCCAGTAGTAGCACCTCTTTCGTAGCCAACGGTTTTCTTTAGGTACTTGAGGGGGAGGAGGGAGAGGGATTTAACCCCTAGATACTTGCTCGCCTTCTTGAAGTCTATGGAGCAAGGAGCTGGGATAACGAAGATATAAATGTCCTTCTCCTTACTAATGGTAGCTATGGTCTTGAATACTCTGTTTACGTCCTCCTTATTTTTCTTTGCTATATCCATAGCTGAAGTAAAGTCACCTTCTAAGTGACTATCTGTATGTTCATATTCTATATTAAGTTTGTCTAATAATCTCATAGCATTTGTTTTAAAATGTTTTGCCATAGGAACCCCTTTCTTTTTTTAATTATACTATATATTACTTCCCATCAAATAATGGGTATATATAAAAAATAATAGAGGAGTATATTATGGAAGATGAAATAATTGTTACTTTTATTAAGGATAATTGCTATAGTGTAGAGATAGGTGATTATTTCCTTGTCTTTGATTATTATAGGGGGATTTTAAATATACCTGATGACAAAAAGACTATTTTTGTAGCTAGTAGCAAGGAGGAGGGGCACTATACTTCTGAGATTCTTAAACTTTACGATATGGAAAATTTTACCTATATCCTAAACTCAGACATAGCATACGACAAGAGTGATGACAAGGTGATTTATCTAAAGAGTAATAATTTGTCAATAGAGACCCTAAAGAACTTGTATAGGGCGAGGAATGTTCACTTTATTGAGGCCAATAAAAATTATTGGATAGGCAATGACCTAGAAATCAATACCCTTGAGCTAGGAGGAGACATAAGCCTTATCCTAAGTATAGGGGATATCAATGTTTTGTACCTAGCGACGGGATTAGTCAATGAGGCACTTGATGATAAAGACTTGGAGGGATTATTAGACCTTGACTACGATATAGACCTTGCCTTTGTACCGATTTTGGATAAGAATTTGAATCTAAGGACGAAGAGGGTAGAGCGATTAGTAGATATGATTCGTCCTCAAATAGTCTTTCCTACAGGGCTTAAAAATCAAGAAGACCTAAGCCAAGAACTTTATAAAAATATAGACTTGCCTTATAGTGATTTTAGGTATATTGGTAAGGATATGAAAAGCTTTGTGATAGATATAGATAAGGATATTGATTTTTAGTTATAGAAAAATTTATGGTATAATATATAAATATAATTATAAATAATAGAAATAAAGGGAAGCTTAAGGAGAAAATATGGATAAAATTGCTGTAATAGTTGATTCGGGAGGAGACTTATCCCTTGAACTTGCAGAAAAATATGGGATATACCTCTTGCCCTTGTATGTAAATATAGATGGTGAATTTAAAAAGGATCGCATAGAAATAACCCCACAAGAATTCTATACTAGCATAGAAAATGGAAGCAAACTCGAAGGAACTAGCCTACCTACACCGGCAGATGTTATTAGCCTCCTAGAGAAGGTTAGAGATAATGGCTACAATAAGGTCATAGCAGTCTGCATCACTAGCAAGGTATCAGGTACCTACAACCTTTGGAAGATGGTGAATGTTGAAGGGGTGGATGTCTATTCCTTCGATAGTAAAAATCTAACTATGGCTCAAGGTTTCCTTGCCATCTATGCCAAAAAACTAATAGATGAAGGCAAAAGCTTTGAAGAAGTTATAGACAAACTAGAAGCTGCTAGGGATAGGTCCAAGGTATTCTTTACTATACCAACCTTCAAGTACATAGTTGAGGGGGGCAAGGTTCCTAAGACCTTTGGCAAAATATCTGATAAACTCGATGTTAAGCCAATAATCACAGTCAATACAGATACTGGAAGTTTTAAAATAGTTAAGTTTGCCAGGGGACTCAAGGGCATACTCAAAAACCTCTACAGACTCGCTGAAGAAAATCTCAAGAATGCCGAAAACTACTATATGTTCATAGCCCATGGCGAAAATGAACTAAATGAGAAGTTGTATGAGAAGATAAAAGACTTTGCTGATAAGGCTAACTTGCTTGTATTAGACGAAATATCTCCAACACTTGGAGCAAATACTGGGCCAGGACTTGCGGGCTTTGCTTTCTTTAAAGAAAATGAATAAATTTACTAACAGGGAGATAAAATGGAAAAAATTGCTATCTTAGTAGATTCAAGTGCAGACCTACCTAAGGAACTAAGGGAAATAGAGAATATCTACACTATTCCCTTATATATTAATATTAATGGAAAATACTATAGAGATTGGATTGATATAGGGCCTGATGATATAGTAGCCTATAATGATGAGCATCCAGACAACCTATCCAAGACTTCAGCTCCATCACCAGGAGACCTCTTACAAGCCTTTGATAAGATAAGTGGTGATGGCTATGATAAGATCTTTGCTGTCTTTATCAATTCAAAGTTCTCATCCACCTACCAACTAGCTAGTATGCTGGCAGAGGACTACGATGATGCAGAGATCTTTACAATCGACTCTGAAACTGTAACTGTGGCAGAGACCCTTCTTATAGCTTACCTCAACGATTTAATCAAAGAAGGGCTTTCCTTTGAAGAGATTAAAGAAAAAATTGATGGAGTAGCAGACAAGCTTGTTATCCATGGCTGGCTTGATACAATAGAGAACATCAGGGCAGGAGGAAGAATCCAAGGAACCCTCAAAAAAGTAGCTGGCTTATTTAGCTTCCACCCAGAAATTCTAATCGGGCCAAATGCTAATATAGAGCTTAGGAAGTTAAAGATAAATTCTAAGGGGGCCATCAAGGATATTATAGCAACCAGTAGGGATAAGCTCAGTGATTCCAATAATTACTACCTTTCTATAGGCTATAGTGATGACATTGAGCCAGCCCTTGAGATAAAAGAAGCTATAGGCGATTTGATAGATGGGGCCAGGGGCTTTTATATGGGCCAACTTGGAGCAGTCATAGGAAGCCATGCCGGAAAGGGCGCCTTTGGAGTAACCTTCCTAAGACTTGATTAAAAAACTTGACAAAAATAACTAAGGACTGTATTATATAGTGTATAGACAACAAAGAAGTACCCACTCACCTGCCGACATAAGTTTGTAGGTTAATAATTAAAATTCTTAAGCTAGTAGCTTAGTCTAATTGAGGAGGGTATTTGGTACCCGCTTTTTTTATGTCAATACATGGAGGTATACTTATAAAAGATTTAAGAATAAACGAAGAGATAAGAGCAAACAAGGTCAGACTGATTGATGAAAATGGCAATCAAGTCGGTATAATTGATTTCAATCAAGCTTTAGATATGGCTTATGACAAAAAGCTTGACTTGGTCCTAATGAGTCCCAATGCCAAACCACCTGTAACAAGGATTATGGACTATGGCAAGTACAAGTATGACCAAGAAAAGAAAGAAAAAGAGAATAAGAAAAAACAAAAGAATGCTCAACTTAAGGAAACAAGATTTTCACTTAATATAGAAGACAATGATTTGCAAACCAAGGCTAATCAAAGTAAGAAATTCTTAAATAACGGGGATAAAGTAAAAGTTTCTATAAGATTTCGTGGTAGAGAGCTTGGTAGAAAAGAACCAGGCTATGAACTAATGGATAAGTTTAAGGAAATGTTAGGAGATAGCTACAAGGTTACCAAGAATCCAAAAATGGAGGGTAGGTCCCTAGTAATGTTTTTAGAACCTAACGATGAAAAAGGAGAGTAATATGGCAAAAAAAAACAAGACAAGAAGAGCCGCTGTTAAAAGATTTAAGGTAACAGGCAGTGGTAAGATTATGAGAAGAAAGGCTTACGCTGGCCACCTTACTGCAAAAAAATCACCAAATAGAAAAAGAAGACTAAGAAAAGGAACTGAAGTTTCTAAGTCAGAATTAAAGAATGTTAAAAATTTAATCGGAGCATAGGAGGATATAGATGGCAAGAGTTAAAAGAGCAGTAAACGCTAAGAAAAGACATAAAAAAGTTTTAAAACAAGCTAAGGGATACTACGGCTCCAAGAGCCTTCTATTCAAAACAGCTAACCAAGCAGTAATGAAATCACTTAACTATGCTTATATCGGAAGAAAGCATAGAAAAAGAGACTTCAGAAAACTATGGATTGCAAGAATCAACGCTGCTGCTAGACTAAATGGAACAAGCTATAGCAAACTTATGGGTAACCTAAAGAAGGCTAACATAGAAATCAATAGAAAAATGCTAGCAGAAATGGCAGTAAATAACCCAGAAGAATTTACAAAATTAGTAGAAATTGCAAACCAAGCTGCATAGATGATAATTAACTCTAAGCAAAACCCCAAATTTAAGTTAATAAATAAATTGAAGCAAAAAAAGTATAGGGAGAAAAGCTCATCCTTTCTTATAGAATCAAGAAAGCTAGTAGGAGAGGCGATTTCTTCCAAGGCTGATATTGAATTTATTATCCTTAAAGAGGGTTGCGATTTTGAAAGCTCTCTTCCTAGCCTATATTTCGAAGAGAGCCTTTTTAATAAAATATCAAACCTTACAAGTCCAGACGGAGTAGCTGCCCTTGTAAGAAAAAAGCCTCCCAAGGACCTCAAGGACCTATCTTCACCTAGGGTCTTGCTCCTAGATAAGATAAATGATCCAGGCAATATGGGAACTATCATAAGGTCGGCTGAGGCCTTTGGATTTTTTGATATAATCCTAAGTCCTGATACTGTAGATATTTACAATACCAAGAGCCTTAGGGCGTCTATGGGATCAGTTTTTAGGGAAAATATTGTAAATATGACCTATGATGAAATAAGGGAGCTTAAGGCTAGCTACACAATTCTTGCTAGTGATATGGCAGGCTTAGATATAAACCAATATAATATAGGTAAGGACAATCTTATCCTTGCTATAGGAAATGAGGCCAATGGCCTTAGTGATGAAGTGAGATCTATGAGCGATACCTTTATCAAGATTCCTATGAGAGGAGAGATTGAGTCGCTAAATGCAGCAATTGCGGCATCAATCATGATGAATAGACTTGGCTTATGATTCGGATAGACTTAAATTATTCTTATACAGCAAATTAGGGATGTTGAGAGCCTTTTAAGTAACGGTTTATTGTATTCACCGATGAAGCTTGAGATGAATTAAGTAGTCGATACGTTGACTTGCGTTAAAGTTTAGAGCGGATTTACATAGTAGATCAATTAAGGTGGTACCGCAGAATTAATCTGTCCTTTGGAGGACGGATTTTTTTATTTGGAGGAAAAATGGAAGAAAATATAAAAGAGGTTTTAGCTAATTTCGATGAGGAAATCAAAGAAGCTACAGATTTAGACAAGATAGAGAAGTTAAGGGTTAACTACCTAGGAAAGAAGGGAGAGATAACTTCCCTCAAAAAATCAATTGCAAAGCTATCCAAGGAAGAAAAGCCCCAAGCAGGTAAATTAATCAACGAGGCAAGCAAAAAAATAGAAAAGGTCCTAGAAGAAAAAAATGAAGAAGTCAAGGCTGACTTATTAGAGAAAAAGGTGGAGGCAGAAAAAATTGACGTAACTGCCCACTTTGATAAGGCCCACTCAGGCCACCTCGCAGTTATCAACCAAACTATGGAAGAGCTTGAGTCAATCTTCCAAAACATGGGCTTTGATGTAGTAGAAGGACCAGAGATTGATACAGTTAAATATGTATTTGATGATCTAAACTCACCTAAGGACCACCCAGCTAGGTCTACATCAGATACCTTCTATATCAATGATAAGATCTTACTAAGACCTCACACATCATCCATGCAAATAAGGGTAATGAAGGAGGGCAAACTTCCAATCAAGATGGTATCAGCTGGTAGGGTATTTAGAAATGATGAGGTAGATGCTACCCACTCACCAATGTTCCACCAACTAGAGTGCCTAGTAGTAGATGAGAAGGTATCTATGGCCAACCTCAAGGCGACCCTTGAGACCTTTATCAAGGAAATGTTTGGAGATGATATGAAGCTAAGGTATCGTCCTCACCACTTCCCATTTACTGAGCCAAGCCTAGAAGTTGATGTAACCTGCCCAATTTGCAAGGGTAAGGGCTGTCCATCTTGTGGAAATACTGGTTGGTCAATGGAGCTATTGGGTGGAGGAATGGTTCATCCAAAGGTCCTAGAAAACTGTGGCATAGATAGTGAAAAGTACTCAGGCTTTGCCTTTGGACTAGGAGTTGATAGGATTGCCATGGTAAAATATGGTCTAGATGATATAAGACTCCTCTATGACAATGACAAGAGATTTATAGAGCAATTTTAGGAGGAGATATGTTAGTACCTTTAATATGGCAAAAAGATTATATAAAACTAGATGAAGATTTAAAGACTATAACTGATAGACTATCAGAAACAGGATCCCACGTTGAGGAAGTTAATATCCACACATCTGCCCTTGATGGGGTAGTTGTAGGCAAGGTCTTAGACCAAGAAAAACACCCTAGCGCTGATAGGCTAAATGTCCTAAGAATAGATATAGGCAAGGATGCCCCTATCACAATAATAACCAATGCGACCAATACCAAAAAAGGCGACTACCTCCCAGTTATAACATCAGGAACTAAGTTAGATGATGGAAGCGTTATAGACGAGCATGACTTCTTTGGAATCATATCCCAAGGCATGCTCACAGCCTATAGCGAGCTTTCCTATGATGATAGCCTAGTACCTAAGAAACTAAAGGATGGGGTCTTGGTCCTAGAGGGAGAATTTGAAGTAGGAAGCAGACTAAGTGATGTGATTTATTCCAATACCCCAGTTATAGAATACGAAATCACCCCAAACAGACCTGACTGCCTATCTATCTTGGGTATGGCAAGGGAGAGTGCGGCAAGCTTTGGCAAAAAAATCACCTACCCTTCTATTGACTATGAGAACAATGACGATGACATAAGTGATTATTTTGATAGGGTAGAGATAGAGTCTCCTAACTGTAATGCCTTTGTGGCTAGGGTTGCCAAGGATATAGAGGTCAAAGCCTCACCTCAATGGCTACAAAACTACCTAATCCTTGCCGGTATGAGACCTATAAATAACATAGTCGACATAACAAACTTCGTTATGCTTGAGACAGGTCAACCCCTCCATGCCTATGACTTGGATAAGCTAAGGGATAAGAAAATAATAGTAAGAGATAGTAAGGATAGCGAAGTCCTAAGGACCCTGGACGGGACTGATAGAAATTTAGATGAAGGTATGCTTTTAATCTGTGATGGCAAGGGACCAATAGGCCTTGCAGGTATCATGGGTGGGATGGATAGTGAAGTAACAGAAGAAACCACAAATATCCTCCTAGAAGCGGCAAACTTTGACTCATCATCTATAAGGTCAACTTCCAAAAAACTAGGTCTTAGAAGTGAAGCATCCAATAGGTTCGAGAAGGGCCTATCTCCACAAATGACTGACTTTGCATCAGCTAGGGCCATGAAGCTAATCAATGAGCTAAAAGCAGGTACCGTAATTGGGGGAGCTATAAAAATTGGACTAGATCAAGAAGAAGAAAAGCACGTAGACCTTAGAATTTCTAGGCTAAATATGCTAACAGGAGTCGACTTCACAATGGATGAGGCCATAGAAAACCTTGAGCTTTTGGAATTTGAAGTAGAGAAAATTGACGATAATACCATAAGGGCAAAAGTTCCTTACTTTAGGTCTGATATAGAAATCGAAGCTGACCTTATAGAAGAAGTCGTAAGACTTTATGGCATGGGCAAAATCGAATCCAAGCCCCTCCGTTCATCCCTCCAAAGGGGAGAGAGGTCCAAGAGAAGACTCCTTAGAGATGACTTAAGAAATAAGCTAGTTGGACAAAAATTCTCAGAGCTTGCTACCTACTCCTTCATATCACCTAGGGAATTTGATAGACTAGGTGTCAAGGAAGATAGCAAACTTCGTGACTTTGTAAGGCTAATTAACCCACTAGGAGAAGACTACTCTGTTATGAGAACTAGCCAAGTCCCATCCATGCTAGATGTTATAAGCAAAAACATCAAGTATGGCCAAAAGGACATGAGGTTCTTCGAGCTAGATAGGACCTTCGAGAGAGTAGAAGATAGCCTACCTAAGGAAAATCTAACGTTAACCATGGGCCTTTATGGAGACTACAATTTCTATGATATGAAGGACTTCTTTAGAGAAGTTATGGCAAACGTGGGCTTTGATGGCTTTATTTACAAGGCCAATACCGAGACTTTCGCCTTCCACAAGGGAAGATGTGCCGATATCTACTATGATGATGAAAAAATAGGTATGATGGGCGATATTTCCTATGAGATAAGAGATGAGTATGATATAGAAAAGGGAGCGATAATCTTAGAAGTAAATCTTGCCCTAATAGAAGCAAAGAGAAATCCTCAAAAGAAATACAAGGAAATAAGTAAGTTCCCAGCTATAGAGAGGGACTACTCCCTAGTATGTGATAGGGATGTAGAATCAGCAGTGATTGAAAACATCATAATAGAAAACTCAGAAGGATTAGTTGGAGATGTCAAACTCTTTGATATCTATACAGGTGAGCATATAGAAGAAGGCAAGAAGTCTGTATCCTACAAGCTATTCTATAGGTCAAAGGATAGGACCCTAAAAGATAAGGAAGCCAACAAGGTAGAGGCAAATATTATCGAGAAGTTAAAAGAAGCAGGAATTGAATTACGTAGTTAGGAGATAAGGTGAGCGAATATAAGGCTGATGTCAAAATAGATGGCAAGGAATACACCCTTGTTACAGATAAACCCAAGGAAAATATAAGGCAAATTGCAAAGATTTTTGACGAGAAAATCCAAGAGGTCAAGTCAGATAAGCTAACCTTCGATAGGGCATTAATCCTAGCAGGGCTAAATTTAACAGATGACCTCCTAAGGATAGGAGAAGCCTTGAAGGATCTAGAAGAGGAAGCTAAGACTCCTATGGAAGAGTATCCTAGCCTCAAGGAAGATAGGGAAAGATTGACCAAGGAAAATGAAGACCTAGCCAAGGGCCTAGAAGAAAGTAAGGACCTTAATGATAGGCTTAGCTCAGAAAAATCTGCCCTCGAGGAGAAACTATCAAAATTAGAAGATTCTACAGAGATAATCGAGAAGCTCAAAACCGAAGTCAAGAGGTTACAGGTTGAGCTAATGGAGCTCCAAAGAGAAAATGAAAGCCTCAAAGGAAGTCTTTGATGAGAAAAAGTGAAATATTAGCTCCTGTTGGCAATGAAGAGATGCTTTATGCAGGCCTTGCCGCAGGAGCTGATGCCTTTTATATGGCAACAGATGATTTTGGTGCCAGGGCCTATGCCGAAAATTTTAATATAGACAATATCAAAAGCTACATAGACCTAATCCATCTATTTGGCAAGAAGGTCTATGTAACTATGAACACCCTTATCAAGGATAAGGAGATGGAAAAGGCAATCTCCTACGCCTCAAGAGTCTATGAGTATGGGGTTGATGGTCTTATTATTCAGGACCTAGGATTTTTTACCCTTATAAGGGATAAGCTAGGGGATATGGAGTTTCATGCTTCAACCCAGATGGCAGTGAGGGACTACCATGGGGCCAAGGCTCTGATGGATCTTGGTTTTGATAGGGTGGTCATAGCTAGGGAATGCCCCATAGAAGAGATTAGAAAAATTGATAAGCTTCCTATAGCCAAGGAAATCTTTGTCCATGGGTCCCTTTGCGTATCCTACTCTGGAGAATGCCTTATGTCCTCCTACTTTGGTGGTAGGTCTGCCAATAGGGGCAGGTGCGCTGGGATTTGTAGGAAAAAATATAGGCTAGTAAATGGTGGCAAGACCCTAGGTGAAGACTACTACCTATCCATGAAGGACCTCAATGTCATTGATAGACTAGAAGACCTAGTCGATGCTGGAGCTGATAGCCTAAAGATCGAAGGCAGGATGAAGACAGCCGACTATGTCTATAGGGTAGTCAAATCCTATAGGTCAAAAATCGACAAAGACTCCTATGACAGGGATGAGCTAAGGGATAGCTCCAACAGGGGCTTTACCGAAGGCTTCATCTTTGGTCAAAATAGGGACAATGTAATCCTTGAAGCCGGCAAGAGACATAGGTCAATTGGCAAGGTCAAGGAAGATAAGTTGGGCAAGCACTTTGTAAGTGGAAGTGACCTAGTCAAGGGGGATAACCTAAGCGTAGAAACAGTTAAGGGCAAGAGACTTCCCCTTACTACAGATAGGGTCTATGCCAAGGGTCAAAAGATCTACCTAGATAATTACAAGGATGCCAAGCTCAACTCTGACATCCTCCTCCTTAACTCCCCTAGACTAAGGGATGAATTAAGAGAAAGACTAGAGGACTTTGAAAAGCTACCTATCCATATAAAATTTATGGGACATGTGGGAGATGCTCCAGAGATTAGTCTTACCTACAAGGACTTTAGGGCTGATTTTGCCCTTGGTAAGTCCCTCGAGAGGGCCCAAAATATCTCCTTAAGTCAAGATGATATCAGGAAAAGCCTAGGGAAGTTCGGCAATGATATCTTTGAGCCAATAAGTATCGATATTGATATGGATGAGGATATTTTTATAAGAAAAAAGGACCTAAACGAGCTAAGACGAAGGGGTAGCGAGTATCTCAAGGCAGAAATCCTAAAATCCTACCATAGAGATAGGGTAGCGATAGACTTACCTATCCTAGATAAGACTAAGACTTATAGTAAAGAAAGAAATGTAGAGCTTCTTACAAGCAAGGTCGACCCATCCTACCTAAGAGACTTTGACAAGGTCTATATAAGGACTTTTGACGACAAATATAGGGGTCTTGACCTCTATTTAAACCTAGATCCCCATATAGACTATGAGATAGAAGGATTAATCGCCTACCTCAAGGAAAATTCAATAGGTGGAGTCATCTTTAATAACTACAAGGACCTAGACTTTGTGGATGACTTCAAAAGAGCAGGCATCAAGATAAGGATAGGTAGGTACCTCAATGTCTTCAATTCCTATACGGCAGCCTTCTATGAAAAATTTGCAGAGATGATTACCCTATCTGTAGAATCTACCTATGAGCAAATCAAGGCCTACACAGGGAGATTTCCTGGAGAAGTTATGACCTATGGAAGGATCGAGCTTATGAATATGAGACATTGCCCCTTCTCTGTAATCAAAAAATGTGGCCTTGTGGGCTGTGAAACTTGTTCATTTAATGATAGCGAGCTAATAAATGAAGATAATGACTATCTAAAAATTATAAGGTATGGCGAGCACAGTATAATCTATCCTAAGGTTCCTGCTAGAGCAGATGAGAAAAGACTAGGAGATAAGATATCGACCCTGCTCCAAGTCTTTGATGAGGGGGACTTTGATATGGATAGGTATACCAACAAGCTAAATTATGATAGAGGTGTTATTTAATGGAAGAAAAAACCCTAGAAGTTTTAGACTATGACAAAATACTTAATCAACTTTCGGCCTATGCAAGCTCAAGGCTCGTCAAAGATGAAATTCTAGAGCTTAGACCTGTTAATGATAAGGCCTATATAGAAGAAGAACTCCAAGCTGGTCAATCCATGCTTGAAGTTATAAATAAAAATGGGCAGATCGACTTATTTGGCTTACATGACCTAAGGGAGATTGTTAACTATATTAGGAAAAACGGAATCCTCGAGCCAGTCGACCTCCTAAAAATCCTCGACCTACTTAGGGTATCAGCCTACCTCAAGGACTATGGCGAGCATATCGAGGATATATACATTGCCGAGCTCTTTGATAGGATCTCTACCAATGATTTCCTAAAAAATGAGATCGAGAGGTCTATTATCAATGAAGAAGAGATAGCTGATGATGCATCTCCTAGCCTTAGAAACATAAGACGCAGCAAGGCTAGGAAGGAAAATGACATAAGGATCAAGCTAAATTCCTACCTAACTAACCCCAAGTATGAAGGAGTCCTCCAAGACCACCTGGTTTCTGTGAGGGATGGGAGATATGTCATCCCAGTTAAGTCCAACAAAAAAAGTGCAGTAGGTGGGATTGTCCATGACAAAAGCGCTTCGGGCAATACCCTCTTTGTAGAGCCTGGCCCAATAATAGAGCTAAATAACCAGCTAAAGGACTTAGAACTTAAGGAAGAAGAAGAGATAAGAAGAATATTGGACCGTCTATCAAGACTTAGCCAAGCCTTTGATGTAGAACTCCTAGAAAATCAAAAGCTTATAGCAAGGATTGACTTCTTACAGGCCAAGGCCCGTTTTGCCATAGACAAGGACCTAACTATGCCTATTATAAGCGATGAGAAGCTAATAGACCTAAGGGGAGCAAGGCATCCATTATTAAGGGGCAAGGTTGTGCCAATCGATGTAAAAATTGGAGGAGCCTACACAACCCTTATCATAACAGGACCCAACACAGGAGGTAAGACCGTAAGTCTAAAGACCGTAGGCCTTCTTTCTGCTATGGCACAGACTGCCCTCTTTATCCCGGCAGAAGAAGGATCTAGCCTAAGTATCTTTGATGGGATCTACCTTGATATAGGAGATACCCAGTCGATTGAGATGAGCCTATCGACCTTCTCGGCATCCCTTACCAACATTGTCCATATCCTAGATAAGCTTAGTGATAATTCTCTAGTCTTACTTGATGAAGTGGGATCTGGTACAGACCCAGTCGAAGGAGCAGCCCTCGCCATAGCCATCCTTGATAGCTTGACCTCAAGAGGAATCTTGACTTTCGCAACCACCCACTACAGCGAACTAAAATACTACGCTAGCGAAAACCAAGAGGTCATGAATGCCTCTGTTGAGTTTGATGTGGACACCCTGTCTCCTACCTATAGACTTGAAATAGGTACCCCAGGCAAGTCCAATGCCTTCGAAATCTCAAAAAGACTGGGCCTTCCATCTGACATACTCGATAGGGCCAAGGACCTTGTAGGAGAAGATACTAGGAATGTAAACAAGATGCTTGAAGAGATAGAAGCAGACAAGAGGCAAATCGAAGAGAAGAATAGAGAAATCGAAGACTACAAGAAGCAAATCAAGCAAATCAGAAATGACCTAAAGCAAAAAATAAAGGCCCTAGAAAACAAAGAAAAAGAAGTAATCAGACAGGCGGAAGATAAGGCCAACCAAATCCTTGATAAGGCCAACGAAGAGAGCCAAGAGATGCTCAAGGAAGCCAAGAAATCACGTAATGCCAACACTTCAAACATCGATAGGTCCCTCAATAAGATCCGTAACAAGTACAAGGGGGCCAAGATCGAACGAGAAGGCGAGTCCATAAGGGAAAGAAGGTCGACCCATGCACCAAAGACCCTAAAGGTCGGCGATATGGTTATTATCGAAGGCCTAGGAGAGAAGGCTGAAGTAATCGAAGCTCCAGACAAAAATGGCAACATCAAGGTTCAAATGGGCATTCTAAAGATGGACTCCAACATCAAGAATGTAACCAAAATCAAATCAGAAAACCAAACAGAAAAAAATGTCAAGAAAGTGTATAATACTAAAAAAGCCATGCACATATCACCTACCCTTGACCTTAGGGGCCAAAGATATGATGAGGCCATGAGAAAGCTTGATAAGTACCTAGATGATGCCATGCTTGCAGGTCTTTCTAAGGCCAAGATTATCCATGGCAAAGGAACAGGAGCCTTGATAAATGGTGTAAGTGATATGCTCAAAGATGATAAGAGGGTTAAGAACTTTAGATTTGGTGATGATAAGGAAGGTGGCTATGGGGCAACCATAGTGGCCTTTGAATAGAGAGGTAAAATGATAGATTTAAAAGAATTAATAAGTAAAAAAATAGAAAGTCAGGACATAGGCTTAAGCTATGAGGAAATATATAATTTGATAGAAATCCCACCCCAAGACGATATGGGAGACTATTCCTTCCCTTGCTTTACGCTCGCAAAAACCATGAGGAAAAACCCTGCCATGATAGCAGAGGACTTGGCAAAGGCCATAGACCTAGACGAATTTGACAGAATCGAAAATGTAAATGCTTACCTAAACTTTTTTGTGGATAGGACCTTTTTCGAAAATGAAGTCCTAGGAGAGATTCTAGAGAAAAAGGACGACTATGCAAAGACAGAGCTTGGTAATGGCAAGACCATAGTTATAGATTTCTCTTCAGTAAATATAGCCAAGCCCTTCCATATAGGCCACATAAGGTCAACAGTAATAGGGGACGCCCTTAGAAACATCCACGAATTCCTAGGCTATGATGTAGTAGCGACCAACTATATAGGAGACTATGGAACCCAATTTGGTACAATGATAGCAGCCTACAGGCTTTGGGGAGACAGGGAAACTATAAACCAAGACCCTATAAATGAACTCCTCAAGCTCTATGTAAGATACAACACAGAAGCAGAAGATAATGAAGCTATGAAGGATGATGCTAGGGCTGCCTTTAGGGAACTTGAAGAAGGTAATGAGGAGGCAGTTAGCCTATGGAAGTGGTTTAAGGAGATCTCCCTCAAGGAATTTGAAAAGGTCTACGGCATGCTAGATATCAAATTCGATAACTACAACGGAGAGAGCTTCCACTCCCAATTTATGCCGCAAGTCCTAGAAGAACTAAAAGAGAAAAACCTCCTCGAAGAATCAGAGGGCTCCCTTATAGTGAACCTCAGAGACTACGACCTAACCCCAGCCATCATAGTCAAGTCCAACGGATCAAGTGCCTACATTACTAGGGATATAGCCACAGCTATCTACAGGAAAAATACCTACGACTTCGATGAGAACCTCTATGTAGTAGCCAGCCAACAAAACCTTCACTTTAAGCAACTAAGGAAGATCCTTGAGCTAATGGGCTATGACTTCTACAAGGACTGCATCCATATACCATTTGGTATGGTATCCCTAAAGGATGCCACCATGTCAACCAGGAAAGGCCAAGTAGTCTTCCTAGAAGATGTCCTAAACAAGGCAATAGAGAAAACCAAGGCCATCATGGAAGATAGAAACTCTGATATAGAAAACATCGATGAAACATCAAGGATTGTGGGAATAGGAGCTGTTAAATTTAATGAACTCTACAATTCTAGAATCAAGGACTATGTCTTTGACTGGGACGAACTCCTAAACTTCGATGGAGAAACAGGCCCTTATGTCCAATACACCTATGCTAGGGCCAAATCTGTCCTAAGGAAGGCTGACTTTAAGGAAGGAGAAGGACTAAACTTCGCTAGGATAAGTAGCGATGAAGAATTTAGCCTAGTTAAGTCCCTAGACGCTTTCAAGGATGCAGTCATTAGAGCTAAGGAAAAATACGAGCCATCAATAATTGCAAGGTCTATATGTGAAATCGCTCAAAACTTCAACAGGTTCTACAACACTAGCCAAATCATGGTAGATGATCAAGAGCTAAAGACCGAGAGACTCTACCTAACCTACGCTACATCTTTAGTTATAAAAGAAGGACTTGCCCTCTTAGGAATCAAGACAGTGGAGAAGATGTAATGGGAGATATGTTCAAGGATTTTGCCGAGCTAACAAGTAATGCCCTACAAAACACCTTTGGCAAATTAAATAAGTTATATTTGGTATTTATCTTTGTCCTCCTCAGGTACTTTGTGGATTCCATCTCCCTATTTTCCTTTTTAGGGAGGGGCTTTATAGTGGGACTACTAAACTACTTTGTAGAGATCCTAGTCCTAAGCTTTGTTTGTCAAAGCCTTAGAAGTCTAGTAGTCTATGGCAACTCTGGCAAAAAATCCATAGGCAATTCTATAAATAACTTTATGAACCCCCTCATATCTACAATGTTCTACCTCTACCTCCTAGACCTCTTCATATCCATGATAAGTATAGGAGCCAACATTAGAGGAGTCTTGGTGGTAACTTCCATATTCAAAGTTTTGACATCAGCAGTAATAGAAGAAGTCTATATCAACAACAAGTATGGTTTTGATGCTGTAAAATCATCCTTCAAATTTGTAGTAGATAACCTACTAAACTACGGATTATTTAGCTTGATTTTTATCATCATAGAAATCTTCATAACCTACAAACTAACCTTTAGCTTAGGATTTGGCATGGGCAAGTTCCTAAATATGCTAATCCTCGCCCTAGTCCACACACTAGTTCTAACCTTCAAAGGTCATTTGTTCAAATATATAGACGAAAACCCTTATAGGCAAAGAAAATTAAAGAGAGGTTAACATGACACTAAGCGATTACTTTAGACAATACCTAGACAGACTTGGATATATTAACCTTAAAGAAAGTGCATCCTATACCCTATTAGATGACTTACCCCTACCAATCTATATGGATGATATCGGCAAGGGAATAGCAAGCGGAGAATTTCAAGAAAAAATTGACCTCAAACTAATCCTCCAAGGCATGCTAATAAACATTGGAGCAGACGAAGACTTCCTCCACAACTACGCCTACACCACTGCCCTAAATCACTACCTTGAGAATATACCAGCCTTTGCAAGTCAATCTGCCATAAAGGCCATGGAGACAAACCCCGACAAGGCTATCTTACTCCTAAGAGGTGCCTATATCTTAGAGCCAACAGATGACTTCAATTCCTACTCCTATGCTAGACTCCTCTGGACTAGGGCCTATGATGAAAAAATTAAAGAAGAAGACAAGGGCGACTTCGTCAAAGAAGCCCTCAGAATCCTCCAAGAAATCATCTCAAGAAACGAGGACTTTGCCATAGCCTACTACGAACTTGGCAAGATTTATGCCAACCTTGGAGAATACCTCAAGGCTCGTAACTACTATAACCATGCCCTAGCCAAGACTGACTCACCAGAAGCCAAGGAAGAAGTTAGAGATAGGCTTAGAGAGATAAATGACAATGCTGAGATAGAAGAAGCCCTCTACCTAATAGGTAAGTCTGACTATAACAAGGCTATTATAAAACTAACTGGCATACTTTCTCAAAGCAAGCGAGCTGACGCCTACTATTATCTAGCAGTAGCCTACCAGAACATAGGTCAATACGAAAACTCAATCCTAGCCTTCGACAATGCCCTAAAAGGTGGAGCAGACTTTAGAGAAGCCTACAACGATTATGCAATAAGCCTATACCTAAATAACCAAGGTGAAAAGGCCCTAAGTATAATAAGACAAGGCCTTAAAAAGTACCCAGAAGATGCTAGAATGTCCTATAACAAAATCCAAATCGAACTAAGCCTAGGACTTATAGAAGAAGGAAAAAAAGACATAGACGAGCTACTAACCTTCGATGACCTAACAGACGAAATCAAAGCAAATCTACAAATAATCAAAAACCAATTTCACATCTAAGCACACCCCTACCCATTAAGTAGGGGGCTTTTTATATCAAAACGCTTAAAAGCCTTTAAGAAAAAATAATTCATAGCTCTTGAATTTTCTCCTGAGATTATATATGATATAAGTACATTAAAAGTACCACTTATAGACAAAACTACATTATGAGTCCGAAAGGAGGAAGTATGGAAGACATAATAGCCATCATGCCAGAAGCCATACCAGGCTATGGCATCGGATCAATCATATATACAACAGAGAAGACCAAGACAGACAAGAGATCACCTACCCTTATCCTAAAAAACATCTACGATGAAATGGGCAAGAAGAAAAAACTAATAGATAGGCAAATTAAAAAAGCAACCGGCGTAAGGCGCAACTTCCCCTACGTAATCGATCAGAACAATGTCCTCTTCCCTGTCAAATATCGTAAATCATCCTATGACAAGGACACCAGGGCCTTCGTCAACGTAAAATATGTAGAGGATATAGTAGGATCAGATCTCATACTCACCACAGGGAATAAGATTCTTACCCTAAATGACTACAAGGCCCTTAGGACTAATAGGCTCATAGCCATGATATGT
This sequence comes from Anaerococcus sp., assembly GCA_022780515.1. Taxonomy (GTDB): domain Bacteria; phylum Bacillota; class Clostridia; order Tissierellales; family Peptoniphilaceae; genus Anaerococcus. Next base: position 44,691 of record JALEUV010000079.1, read on the forward strand.
TTCCAAGAAGAAATCATCAAAATCCTATCAGCCTCCTTCGATGCCTACTATTTTGCCAAAAAATAACAGAAATCACTTTACAAAGATAAGATATAGGGTATAACATGTTTATAATTATTATTGAAACACTTTTGTAACCTTTCAAATATACAGAGAAATTATAAGTATATTTGAATTTTTAGCTAAATTGACTTTTTGCACAATTGTGTTGCAAAAATGTAGAATGTGTTATATAATAATAATTGTAAAGTGAGTACTACAAATTTAAGTGCCGAAAGGCACAGAATAATTTAAGTATTTTAAGGAGAAACGGATATGAAAATAAATAAATTGGCTGCAGGTGCTTTAGCCCTAGCACTAGGTTTAGGAGCAGTTACACCAGCATTTGCTGAAGGAAATGAAGTACCAGAAGAAAAATCAGTTATAACTGAAGAATTTAGAGATGCAAGAGCTCGCTATGCAAAAGCTTTAACAAATATCAATACATTAGAAACAAATACTAAAGCAGCTGAAGAAGCAGTTGAAGAAGCAAATAAAGCATTGGCTGACAAAATTTTAGCTCGTTCTAGAGCTGAAGCAGCAAAAGACAAAGAACTTGAAGAATTAGATGCTGAAATAAGTAAGTTCGCTGAAGATGGTGATGAGCCAAATCCAACTATTGAAAAATCTTTACAAGACAAAAGAGAAAATGTTGAAAGTGAACATGATAAAATTATAGAAGAAGCTAAAAAAGCTGAAGCTGAAGCTCAAGAAGCACTTGATAATGCTGTAGAAGCTCTTAATAAAGCTAGAGAAGAAAAAATTGAAGATAAAAGTTTAGAGGAATGGGAGACAGAAAAAGAGGCAGCAAGAGGAGATTTAGTGGATCAAGGTGCACTTCTTACAACTCTAGATCTTGCTGAAAAATATGGAGATGCAACATTAGTTAAACCAGCAGAAAAACCAGCTGAACCAACTGATGAAGGCGAAGATGCTGATACTGATGCTAAAGAAGCTATAGAAGCAGCTGAAGCAGC
>JALEUV010000103.1 GCA_022780515.1 Anaerococcus sp.
GTCTTTGGACTGCCTTTATTTTTTTGTCTATAAATAACTTAAGCATAAAGCATATTTTAGGCAAAAAAGAACAAATAAAACAAGATAGTACAGTAAATGATAGATAATTGTTACCAGAATGATACTGGAAATAGTTTAAAATAATTTCAAAAGCGGTATAATTTCTATATAGAAATTACTTTGAGGTGAATTTATGGATTTAAAAAGAGCAATTATGGAACTACAATGTGAAATGGTGGCAGAAAGAAATTCAGTCAATCCCAAAAATATATCGTGGTTACAATATGATATATTAAGTCAGATAAAAAAACTAGAAAAAATATTGCCCTCAGATTTAAGTATTATTTTAGGAATATCAAGAACAAAACTATCAAAAGCTTTAAAAGGTCTAAAATCTAAGGGATATATTGCACAATTTCCTAATAAATTAGATGGCAGAGAGCTATATACTACACTTACTGATGCAGGAAACAAACTTCTTGAGGACATAGCAAAAAAACATACTTCTATTTTTGAAATTGCGTCTAAATCTTTTACAAAAGAAGAGCAAAAATACTTTATACGACTATCAAATATACTATCTAATGAATTGAGAAAGAATAGGTTAGAGAAAGATGAATGATTTCATTTATGTAGAAAAGGCTAGAACGAACAACTTAAAAAATATTACTATAAAAATTCCTAAGCATCGAATTGTTGGTGTTACTGGAGTTTCTGGCTCAGGAAAATCTTCATTCGTATTTGATACGATTGCAGCAGAGTCTCAACGACTATTGAATGAAACATATTCCGCATATGTTCAAAACTTACTTTCTAAATATAAAAAGCCAGATGTTGATTCGATATCTAATCTTCCAGTTTCTTTAGTTATTGATCAAAGGAGGATTAGTGGAAATTCAAGGTCAACAGTTGGGACAGTTACCGATATATATTCAGACTTGAGATTACTTTATTCAAGACTTGCTAAACCTTTCATCGGGTATTCTATGAAGTATTCCTTTAACAATCCTGAAGGAATGTGTAAAAATTGCCAAGGATTAGGTATTATTCGAGAAATAGATATCAATAGATTAATTGATGTTAATAAATCCTTAAATGACAATGCCATAAAATTTCCTACATTTCAAAATGGAGGATGGAGATTAACCCGTTATACAGAATCAGGATATTTTGATAATGATAAAAAATTATCTGATTATACTAAAGAAGAATTAGACATGCTTTTAAATTCGCCAAAAATTAAGCCTAAAAATCCTAGTAAGAACTGGCATAAGACAGCTAAGTATTATGGAATTATTCCTCGTATTATGGAGACTTTTGTCAATGTTCAGGATCCTCAATATCAAGAAGATTTAAAAAGGATTTTAATAACAAAGACTTGTCCAGTATGTCATGGAGCAAGACTTAACAATGAAGTTTTAAGTGCCAAGATAAAGGACAAGTCCATTGCAGACTGTTCTAATATGGATATCCGTAGTTTGTATGAGTTTATAGATGGCATTAAAGAAGATATAGTTAATGAGATTATAAAAGCATTGAAAGAAAAGTTAACCAGCCTTTTCCTTGTTGGCTTAGATTATTTAAAAGTAAATCAAGGAACAAAAACCCTATCTGGTGGTGAATCTCAAAGAATAAAAATGGTTAAATATCTTAACAGCTCACTATCAGATGTTCTATATATTTTTGATGAACCAAGCGTAGGTCTTCATCCAGAAGATATTAAGGGAATAACAAATATTTTCAAGGGTCTAAAAGATAAAGGGAATTCTGTTTTGTTTGTCGATCATGACCAAGACATGATAAAATGCTCAGATGAAATTATAAATTTTGGAGAAGGCGCAGGAGCAGATGGTGGTAAGGTTACCTTTCAGGGTTCTTACAAAGACTTATTAAGATCCAATACTATAACTGCTAAAGCATTTACAAAAGATCATCAAATTAATAAGAGTAGAAAAAATTTCAAAGGATATTATACTTTAGAAAATGTGTCGAAAAATAACATAAAGAATATATCGGTGAAAATTCCTGAAAATGCGATAACCCTTGTAACTGGTCTTGCAGGTTCAGGTAAAAGTACCTTAATAAGAGAAATCTTTACAAGTAAATATCCAGAGTCTATTGTTTTAGACCAGAGTCTGCCACAGGCATCAAGTCGGTCAAATATTATCACTTATTTAAATATATATGATGAAATCAAGAAGCTCTTTGCAAGAGAAAATAAAGTGAATAAAAATCTCTTTTCAGTAAGAGGAGAAGGTGGTTGCCCGGAATGTAAGGGAAAAGGAACGATAAAACTTGATTTAGCTTATTTGGGAAACTCTGAACACATGTGTGAAAAGTGTGGTGGTAAGGGATTTAATGATAAAACTCTTTCGTATAAATATAGGGGTAAAGATATTAGTGAGATATTTGATTTGTCAGTGAAAGATGCTAAAGAAATATTTTTTGATAATCCCAAAATAAGTTTAGTTTTAAATTCCTTAATGAAATCAAATTTATCATATATTAAACTTGGACAGACCTTAGATACTTATTCAGGAGGAGAACTTCAAAGATTAAAAATTGCTCAAATGCTTAATAAAAAAATAGATGGAATCATTATCCTAGATGAACCAACAACAGGGCTTCATGAAGCAGATATTGATAAGTTAATGGACCTAGTTCATGATTTGGTAAGAGTTGGTAATACGTTAATAATTATAGAGCATAATTTATCAGTAATAAGTCAAGCAGATTGGATAATAGATCTGGGTCCTAAAGGAGGTAATCTTGGAGGGAAATTATTATTTCAGGGTTACCCAATAGATTTTATTAGATGTACAGAATCTTATACTTCTAAGAATTTAATAAAGTTTGTGGAGATTCATTAAACTAAGGTACTCTCTTAGTATAAAAGAAATAAATTTATTAATAATGAGTGATGTAAATGAAAGATAAATTATTTTCTAAACTGAATAAAGAAGCGATTATATATTATGGGGATCACATATACAATATTTCAGCTTTAACTAGAGATGAATATGAAATTATCAGTGGTTCTGTATTGAAGCGTAAGAGAGAATTTTGTACAGGTAGATATTTTTCACATGAAGCTTTGAAGAAATTAGGAAAAGATAATATAACATTGTTTAAATCACAAGAAGGCATGCCAATATGGCCAGATGGTATAGAACACAAACCATCTACTTGGCAATAAATTCTGGGGAAGTGGGGAGACTACCTCTCCACCCTCCACTTCCTTTCCATAATAATTTTCATAGTTTTTCCTATACTGAACAAAATCAGAAAATTGTTCTTTATTCAAAGAATACTCTTGCGTAAGGGTGTTCTTTTTTTACATATTGCCATTCAATTTCATTAACTTTTATAGGATCAACCTCTCCTGGTAGAAAAGATTGAATAAAATATCAAGCCAAAACTGTACCTTTAGAATCATTGTCTTCTCGTGTTTTTATAAATTGAATATGGGCAGTAGATGGATGACAATTAAATGAAGATACCAAGATTTTTCCATCAGTTTTTCACTCTTAGTTATATAATTTATTGCCAAATTTAGAGTTGATTTTATAGGATGTATTTTTGTAGTTGCCATACTAATCACCAGAACTTTCTTTTGATTTATTAAGAAGTAGAGAGTGGATCTGCCATATTTCTTTTGCCAATTTTTCTATTTTTTCTCTCATATAATCAATATCTTTCTTATAAATGACACCCATTGTATTAGTTGCCTTTGCAATCTGATTTATATTGTTTGTAGTATTTGAAAGTAACTATTGGCGATGTCTAAATAAATTAATCCTCATAATATGTACGCAAAAAGACCGCAGGCTAAGACTACGGTCTCATTTTTTGTCCAAATGTAAACCACCTGGATCTATTATTTAGTTTATCTTTTTTACTTCCAGTACCATTTGAGTACCAGTAGCCATTTTTCATTCTCTTTATAGCTTGTAATTAAACCATTTTAGAAAATTTTGCGATTATTCCCACTCTTCTTTTCCAAACGTCCGATATATCCTAAACCATTCAAAATACTAGGTCCTATTTTTTCTAATACCACTAAACCCATCTAATTATAGAACATTTTCAAATTTTTAGTCCCATCCCAGTCCCAGTACCGGACAAAGATATCTAAGAAAATATATATATTTCTGATAATTTATGATATATAGCGTTTTCTAGTTTTGTTTTTAATATTCTTATATTATCATATCTATCAACATTATCCATAAACCATTGAATGATATCTGTTTTTTTTATTATATTTTTTTCATCATCATCTAATTTACTCAATACTTCGTCGTACCAATTATTAACAATTTCAATTTTTTGTTCTTTCTCTAATTGATCAAATTGTATACACTCAGAAAATCTCGAAAACATTGCTGGTCCTAAACTCTCTTTAATTTTTTCTTCATTCATAAAATTTGAAGTACATATAAAA
>JALEUV010000030.1 GCA_022780515.1 Anaerococcus sp.
TAATCTCATTGGCAATCACAGCCACATCCTTTGCGTTTGTATCAATTATAATGGTATTGAGTGCTTGATACATCGGTATTCTTGCTATGCTTCTCTCAATTATTTCTTCAGAGCGAATACCTCTTTCTACATCCATTGATAATCTTTCGCGCAGAGCCTTTTCATCCGCTACAAGTGAGACGCATTTCACCTCACAGTTCCGTGTATCCAGCTTCTCAAGTATGGAATCGATAATTCTCTGCTCGTGCATCACCCAACAGAAAATAATATTCTCGTATGCAGAACATTTCAGAAAATTATTGAGTAAGTAACAAATATTATTCATCACCATTGCTTTTGTTTCATCGGTTACTTGGAACGGACTTGCATCCCAACACCAATCTCCGTCAAGAAATACGCTATTCGGTAAATCCTGTTTGAGCAGTTGGCACACAGTTGTTTTCCCAACTCCCATAGTGCCACCAATCAGATATAAAGTTTTCATCATTCACACCTACAAATTGGAATTTATGAGACTGATAAACTGTACTTGACATTTACCGTAATCTTTTTGATAAATACAGAACTAAATCATCATCATTACAACAATCAGTATATTGCGGGCATAGACTTCCTCTGTACCAAACGCCTGTTCCATCTGGAATGTATCTACGCTTTACATACATTCTTTGTGCACTTCCATATACATTATGAACTCCAACTCCAAGATAAACAGTATCAGAATATCGAGAAGCAATATCTTCTGCTATATCCATCAACTTATTACCTATCCCATTTCGTCGGTAATTCACCAATACCCCAAAGTCAACAATTTCAGGATAGCCTTGATTGGCAAATGCTCCCCCTTCTGAATTAGGATAAATATTAATATATCCTGCAACATTTCCTTTGTATTCAGCAATTAGAGCAAACAATTTCCCTTGTGCCTGATGTTGAAGCCTCATTTCATATTTTTCTATTGTTTGATGCCACCCTTGTGCAATCTCTTCATTAGTGATTATTGGGGCATCGCTTTATATCATATCACGGATTAATACTTCGTTATCTTCAAAATACACCATACGGTATCACCTCCGTCAAATTGGAATTTGTTTTACTCGCTGTTTGTAATATAATACCATATTTCCAATTAGTTTTACAGGCCTAATTCTTGTTCCTTTGCCTGTGTTATTTATCTGTTTTCTTGTTGTAATTTCTCTATACAACTTCTTACACTTTCAGCTTGTTCAACTTCTTTTCGTAGGTCTGTGATTTGAGAATACAGACTGTCTTTTTCTTTCTTCAAGTCGGTTACTTCCGATTTCCATTTGGATATATTTAAGGACTTGCTTTCTCCTAAATGTTCTTTTAAATATTTCTTTGCACTTTCAATTAAAATCAGTTCTGCCGTATGCTCGTTATAAAAAATATCCTGTTTGCTTTTCTTTAATTTGGCATAGGCTTTGTAGGTATCTTTATGCTTCAAATATTTCTCGGATTGGTCGATAAGCTCTACTTTGTCATTGATTTCTTCTCTGTATCTTTTAGGGTTCTTGTAGTCTTATAGTTCTTATCTCGTAATGCAGATATGCTTTCTTTCACTTCTGATAGGGAGGTGATGTTTTTCTTTTTTAGGTACTGATAGCTTTCAATGTATTGTTCTAAATCTGTATTATGGTTATCTTCATTTTTATGAATAAGGTTTTCAAAAACGGATAGTAGAGTGTCTTTTGACGGGAGCGTGGACTTTGTATTTTCATTTTTTGTTTTTTCTTCTTTTTCAATTCCCCTTATCCAATTTAGCAAGGCTTTTATTCTTCTTGAAATCTCTCTTAAAATCGCATTTTGATGTTTGATTTCTCGGTTGATATTTCCTCTATCAGTGGCAATGCCTTTCTTCTCCATTTTTGTTGCTGATACTCCTAAATGAATGGTCGGTATTTGCTCTATTGCCTGTCTTTGATAGGAACGATGGTCTACCTTGTCCTGTATGCTGTTTTCTTCAAGATATTTGTTTGTAATATCTGTCCACGACTTTCTCCACTCTTCTGCTTTGTCTTGGTCATTCCAATCGACTGCATTGATTTTTTAATTTCGTATTATTAAATATGCTCATAAAGTCTTTAACATAGATTCTATTAGGCTTTCCCAGTCCTTGTCTTTTCTTTTCAATCAGTCCTATTCCTGATTTTATATCAAGTTCAGCTATTAATTTATTTGCTTTTTCACTGGCACAATTAAATTGATCTTTTATGCTTTCAATTGTGTAGTAAATAAAGACTTTTCCATCTTCATCTATCCAGCCATTTTTATATGAAAGACCCATTCGATTAAGCATATATGAATACAAAACTTTAGCTTCAATAGAAATGCTCTCAAAAATCTTATCTTCCATTAATACCATAGGTAACCTAATAAAGTTATACATCTCAGATTGACTATTATAAAAATAATAAAAATTCATCCCTACCTCCTTTCTTTGAAATAAAAAATATCA
>JALEUV010000027.1 GCA_022780515.1 Anaerococcus sp.
CGCAATTATTATTGCATCACAGAAGACTTCTTGGTCCATTTTTTTGAAGAAGTCTTCAGTAGATGAGAAGATATATTCTTCATCAAGGTCAACTTCTTTTCTTATTTTTTCTAGTCTTTCTTCATCTATATCGCATACAGATACTAGTTCCATTTCTTCGTTTTCTCTTATATAAGGATAGTATGCTTCATATCCCCTATTGCCTGCACCTATTACTGCTACTTTAATCATTTTTTTCATCCTTTCGTTCCACTATTTGCTAAACCTTCAATAAATTGTTTTTGGAATAAGGCAAAAGCCAAAATCATTGGCCATATAGCCAAAACAGCACTTGCCATATAAACTGGGTAATTTGTAAAATGTTGACCTGATAAATTTGCTATTCCAACAGATAAAGTATATTTTTGTGGAAGAGTATTAACTATCAATGGCCACATCAGATTGTTCCAGGTAAATAATATACTTGTTATAACTAAGGCTACGATACCTGGTTTTACTAACGGAAGACATATGTCTTTAAAAATTTTAAAAGTACCTGAACCATCAAGCCTTGCCGCTTCTTCTAATTCTACTGGGATTTTCAAAAAAAACTGTCTCATTAAAAATGTACCAAAAGCTGAAAACAAGCTTGGAAGAACCAAAGCACTTATAGTATTTAATAGTCCTAATTTTGTCATTATTTGAAATTGTGGTACCAAGAAAATTTGTGAAGGGACCATCAAAACAGATAATATGATGACAAATATTATATTTCTACCTGGAAAATTTATCCTTGCAAATGCATAGCCAGCCATAGTGCACATTATAACCTGACCTACACTTGTAATTATAGTATATAGGATTGTATTAATGTATAGAGTTGGGAAATTCATTATCTCTATAGCTTCACTATAATTTTCAAACATAGGTTTTTCTGGAAAAATTTTAGGTGGTATCATTGTTGACTCAGTTAAGGTCTTTAATGATGTTAAAATCATCCAAATAAAAGGGAAAATTGTAAATATAACCCCTATTATTAAAATTGTGTGGATTAATAATTTTTTTAAACTTTTATTCATTTTATTCATTCCATTTCTTTTGCAATTTAAGTTGTATAAAGGTTACTATAAGAATAATAATAAACAAAATACAAGCTATAGCCGCTCCATATCCCTTTTCTCCAAAATCAATAGCATATTGATAGAAAAGATAAACTATGGACATAGTGTTTTTTATAGCTATATTATTTTTCCCTATCATAAGATATACTAAATCAAACATTTGTAGAGAACTAATGAATGATGTAATAAGCACAAATGTTATAGTAGGTGCAAGTGATGGTATTGTAATAGTAAAAAATTGTTTTACTGGGCTTGCTCCATCAAGTGTTGCTGCCTCATAATAAGTCTTTGGTATAGATTGTAATCCAGCCAAAAAATATACTACATTCATTCCTATTCCCATCCACACTCCTACTAGAATCAGTGCAAACATGGCAGTATCAGGGTCCGCTAAAAAACTTCTAGGCTCAACATTGAAAACAGCTAAAATTTGATTCAAAAGGCCATACTGACCATTATATATCCATTTCCAAATCATAGCAGTAGCAGCTGGCATAGTTACTGCCGGTAAAAAATACAAGGTTCTATATATTCCTATTCCTTTTATCTTTTGATTTAATAAGTTGGCAATCACCATTGATATAATAACGATTGAAGGAACAGTAAAGATAGTATACACAAAAGTATTTTTTAAAGCTATGTATATATCTGGATTTTTCAAAATATCCTTATAATTACTAAGACCTACCAATTCGTAATTTCCAAAGGAATTCAAATTAGTAAAAGAAAAGAAAACATTTTGAAAAAAAGGAATTATATAAAATATTCCAAGACCTATAACAACAGGACTTATCATTATAAAACCCCATTTTATGGCCTCTCTATTTAAGTTGCTTCTTACTTTTTTCATCTTATTTCTCCTCTTGAAGTTTTACATTAATTTCCTCAGCCAATTCATTAAGACCTGTATCTACATCTTTTTGTAGGGCAAATATCTCATTTAGATACATTGTTTCCAAGTAATTCCATTTAGAAGTATTCTTACTTATCGGATAAGGCTTAGCATATTCTAATTCATCAATATATGCCTTAAGGTTGATGTCGGGGTAAGCGTTTGTCCAAATTTCTAAAGAAGCTTCGTTAGCTGGTATAACAGCACCACTTTTAGCCCACTTGTCATTAACTTCCTTACTTGATAGATAAGCTAAAAACTTCTTAGCATTTTCTTTATGCTTACTTTGTGATGATAGTGCATAAGAAAGACCATGGATTGTTGCCGCTCTTTCTTTTATCTTAGGCATAACAACTAAATCCACTTTATCTTTTATAGTATCGCTATTCATATACTCGGGAACGTTCCAGCTTGCAGAATATACCATAGCAAGCTTTCCAGCTTTAAATAGCTCTACAGCACTTGTATCAGTTTGAGTTTGTATATCTGGTGATAGACCATCTTTTAATAAATCAATCCATATTTGTGTTGCTTCAATAGCTTCTTTACTATTGTATCCACTTTTTTTCGCATCTTCTGAAATTATATATCCACCATTTTGAGGAATTGTGTCGTAGAGTCCTTCTTGAGTAGTTGCTTGAGAAGCTATAGCCCAAATTCCTTCATCTGGATTATTTAATTTTTCAGCAGCATTTTTTAAATCATCCCAAGTCCAGTCATTAGTAGGGTATGGAACTCCAGCATTATCAAAAATTTCCTTATTGTACCAAAGAGCTGTTAAATCCCAATCTTTTGGAAGTCCATAAAGTTTTCCTTCGTAAGTATATAGGTCTATTAAAGCATCTGGTATGTTTGATAAATCGATTTCCTTATTGTTAACTAAATCATCTAAAGGTTCTAATACATTGTTAGACGCAAATTTTTTAAAGTTTGGACCATTCATAAAGAATATATCCGGCATTACAGAACCTGAATATTGTGTTTCTAATTTAGTGAAATGATCTTTAAATGAAGCCATTTCTATTTGAACCTTAATATCAGGATTCTCTTTTTCAAAATCTGCTACAATTTCTTTCATAACCTTTTCTTGGTTGGTATCCCACATAGAAAGCCTTACAGCTTCATCACTATTTTGCTCTTGTTTTGATTGCCCTCCATTGGAAGAACAAGAACAAATCATAGTACACAGAGCTAAACCTAGCAGTACTTTAAAATATTTCATATATCCTCCTTATTTATAATGTAATGGTAATTACCTTTGCCATAATTGTATACATTATAAAAACGATTGTCAACCTTTAACATGTGCTTTTTTAAGATACCACATAAGTTTTATTACCATTATCTAAATTCATTGAGATTGATTTCCCAAAGCCAATCATTGTAATAAAGCAAGCTGTATGGTGTGATTAAGAAAAGCCTAGAGCAAATTTAATAGGAGGAAGTATGAGAAAATTTGATGTTAAGAAGGTGGCTTTGGCCGCTGGAGTGATTTTAGTTGGCCTTTTTGGAGTGAAAAGTGATGCTTTAGCCTATCCTCTCTTGGAAACTGGGGTAGACACTAGTTCTTTTGAACATTTCCAACATGATGTGTATATAAATCAAAGCGAAGCTAATAAAAATGAAGCCCTAGAAGCGATAAAAAAGATTAGGTCTGAGATGTGAGATGAGAATGTCCTTTATAGTCTTGATGAAAATCCTGGCACAAGGCTCAGGGATGTATTGGAAACTGAAGGAATTACCAGCAAGGAAGAGTATGTAAATGCTATATCTTGGTCAAGGGGCCTAGAAAGTATAGCCCTCCAAAGGGCCTTTGAGCAGCTTCCATTTAAGGATTCTCTAAGCCACACAAGGCCTGACGGATCAAGTTTTTTTACGGCAAGTCTTAAAGATCTTTCTAGTAGTGGCGAGATTCTTGCTGGTAATACTGGACCAGTAAGCGCTAATGTGTCTTTTGACCAATGGTATTCGGAATATCCTGACCTTTTGGCAAGTGAAGGTGTTTTTACTTCAGCTAATGGACATCTTCATCTTATCTTAACCCCATCTTTTAAGTCCTTTGCTTATGCATCTATTAATTTAGATGATCCTAATTATATGTTTAATTATGGTGTTGGTGAGTTTTCTAGGGATGAGTCTAATGACACAAGTGTTTTAAATTATGTAGGCGATTATACTATGTATCTTGGATACTTTGACGAAGACGAAGCCGAGAAAGCCTCAAATAGTGAGTTAATAAGAAAGCTTGAAGATGCTCTTTATGAAAATAAGCTTACGATGGATGCCGCTAAGTCTCTAATAGAAAATTACCCAGAGACTGTTAAAAATATAAGAGGCCAAATAGATGCCTTGATTGCAGAAAGTCAAAGGTTCCAAGAGTCCGCCCAAAAGCTTTTGGATTCTTTAAAATAGGTAAAAAGTAAAAATCCCGAGCTTATTGCCCGGGATTTTTTTTATTTGGAAGTATTAGCTGCTAGTTCTTTTTCTTCTTTACTCTTTTTTTCTTTGCTTATGTTTCTAAAGACTAGTCCCTTTTGCCTTACTGATATTCTAATGGTTTCGTCTCTATTTAGCTTGCCATCTAGGATGTCTTCTGCCAGTCTATCGTCTATCATTTTTGTTATGTGGCGTTCTAGTGGTCTTGCTCCATATTCGCTATCGAAGCCTTCTTCTGCGAGGAGTTTGACTACTTTCTCATCATAGATTATGTCTAGGTCAATCTTGTTTAGTCTAGCCTTGGTCTTCTCTAGCATTAGGGCTGAGATTTGATCTATGTCTTTTTGGCCTAGTGGCTTAAACATGATGACTTCGTCAAGTCTATTTAAAAATTCTGGGGCGAAGCTATCTTTTATGGCCTTAGTTATGATTTCGCTAGTTTTCTCTTCGTTTATCGTATCGGTGTCACGAGTTTCAAAGCCTATGGTCTTGCTTTGCTTTAGGCTCCTTACACCAACATTGGAGGTCATTATTATGATGGTGTTTTTGAAGTCTACAGTTCTTCCTTGTCCATCTGTAAGTCTTCCATCGTCTAGGATTTGTAGGAGGATGTTAAAGACGTCTGGGTGGGCCTTTTCTATCTCATCAAAGAGGATTACTGAGTAAGGGTTGGTTCTTACAGCCTCTGTTAGTTGGCCTCCCTCTTCGTAGCCTACATATCCTGGAGGAGATCCTACTAGTCTTGATACTGCGAATTTTTCCATATATTCACTCATGTCCATCCTTATGAGTTTATCTTCAGAACCGAAGAGTGATTTTGCAAGGGATTTGGCGAGGTAGGTCTTACCTACTCCGGTAGGTCCTACAAAGATAAAGGAACCTATAGGTTTTCTAGGATCTTTTAGTCCAACCCTGGCTCTTTTTATGGACTTGGCTACACTTTCTATGGCCTCATCTTGACCTATAACACTTGTTTTTAGGTCTTGGTCTAGTCTAGCGTATTTTTGTTTTTCATCTTCTGTAAGTTTTTCTACAGGGACATTTGACCAACTTGCAACTATGGATGCTATGTCATCATAAGATATATATAGTCTTTCTTGGTTGTTTTCTTCTTTTTCCTTGGCTATTTCCATATCAAACTTGGCTTGGTTAATCTTATCCCTTAGTTCAGCTGCCTTCTCGAAGTCTTGGTCCTTGACTGCCTGATCTTTCTTTTCCTTTAGCTCTTCGAGGTAGGCTTCTGGTGATGCGTCTGGGTTTTCAACTTGGTAGGCCTTGATTCTAATCTTGGAGCCTGCTTCATCTATGAGGTCTATGGCCTTATCTGGTAGGTACCTATCTGTTATATACCTATCGGATAGGGTTACTGCTGCATCTACTGCCTCGTATGGTATATCTACCCCATGGTGGTCTTCGTACTTGTATTTGATGCCTTCGATGATTTGTCTTGCCTCATCTAGGCTTGGTTCCTTGACTAGGATTGGTTGCATACGGCGAGATAGGGCCGGGTCTTTTTCTACGTGTTTTCTAAATTCTTCTACTGTTGTAGCTCCCATTATTTGAATCTCACCCTTGGCAAGGATTGGCTTTAGGATATTGGCCGCATCCATACTACCCTCAGCAGCTCCAGCTCCAAGTACCATGTGGAACTCGTCTATAAAGAGGATGACATCATCCCTCTTGCCTAGTTCTTCAAAGAGTTTCTTGAGTCTATCTTCAAAGTCTCCCCTGTACTTGGTACCTGCTATCATTGATGCAAGGTCTAGGCTTAGGATCTTCTTAGTTGATATAATCTTTGGCACTTCATCATTTACTATCCTTTGGGCAAGGCCTTCGGCTATGGCAGTCTTACCAACACCAGGTTCTCCTATAAGGATAGGATTGTTCTTTGTCCTCCTCATAAGGATTTGGATGACTCTCTCAATCTCGCTATCCCTACCTATAACCGGATCTATCTTATTGGCCCTGGCTTCTTCGTTGAGGTTTTTTGAAAACTTGCTAATATTTTCTGAAAACTCAGACTTTGATGGTGAATCCTTGTAGACTCTCTTTAGCATAGCTTCAAGGTTCTTGCCTACTACGTCCTTTTCTACTCCTGATAGGAGGAACATTAGGTTGGTAAAGGAATCATCATCCATAAGGATAGCCTTTAGGATGTCCTCTTCATTTACTAGGGTTCCCTTCCTATCGCTTGCAAGTCTTTTAGCTAGGTCAAAGATTTGCCTTGCCTTCTTGGTGTATTCTGTGGCAGGAGCTGTAGAATTACCTCTGCCTATATTATTTATTACAATTGATCTAAATAGGTCGTAGTTGGCCCCACTTTGCTCTAGGGCCTTGCTTGCAATGGAGCCTGTTTTCATCAAGGCTAAAAGCAAGTGTTCACTACCTATATAGTCGTGGTTTAGGGAATAGCTTTCTCGTCTTGCCTGCGATGCAAGTCTTCCCAATCTATTATTCTCCATTATCTTCCCTCCATATATGATCTTAGAAATTGATACCTTTCTTCATCCCTATTGCCCTTGTACTTCTTCTTGCTAAGGTTAAAGATTAGGTAGTCAATTTCATTTGAGCTAAGCTTGGTTTCATAGTCAAGGGCCCTATATTTCTTTAGCTCATACAAGGCCTTGAGGATTATATCCAAGTTCTTTAGTAGACCCATAGACAAGTTACTTACTATAAGGTCTATCCTATCTTCTATTTCTTCGTCTTTTATGCCATTTAAGGCCTGGTAATCTCTTCTAAATCTTCTCTCATTTCTAACTAGGGTATCTAGGACTTCTTCAAACTTTTTGATATAGCCCTTCATATCCTTCCTGTAGTTGCCCACATTCTTCAAAATATATAGGCCCCTTATATTATTTTTGATGGCTAATGGACTTTCACCACTTATAAAGATCCCATCATGGATTAGGCTTTGCTTAAGTCCGAAGTAGGCCTCGTAGGATCCCACAAGTCCAAAGAGGAAGGTCTCTACAAAAATCTCTAGGCCACTTCCCGTATTTCTAGCATCTGAAGTTAAATATCCATATTCAGGGGAGAAGGCAAAGTCAATTATCCTATCGAGGTCCTCTTCGACCTCCCTTGCCTTATCTAGAGCCTTCTTCATATCCATATTAAAGTCCATGATATTTATTGCCACATGGTCTCTATCATTTATGGTCAAGACATAGTCATCTTCGATAACTACTGCCATCTTGATAGACCTATCATCATAGTCTTCGCTTAGAGCAAATGAATTAATGAGCTTATTTAGGAAGGTCTCATCCAAGTTTTCTAGCAAGACTAACTTTTCCCCATAGATACTCCTAAAGATATCTATGACCCTCTCACTATCTTCTAGGGTCATGGTAGCTGGAAAGTCCAGTCCCTCTATATTTCTTCTAAGAGTAAGGTTAGAATTTAATATAATATCTTTTGTGTATTCTATCAATTTTGCACCTTCGTATTAAGTTCGTCTATCTTTTCCTTGATATTAGCTGCCCTCTCATAGTCTTCAGTCTCAACTGATTGGTTGAGTTTTTCTTGCAAGTCCTTGACCTTGATAGCTACTTCCTTAAACTTCCTATAGGCTCTTGGATAGCTTCCTTCATAGGTTGAATAATTGTTGTAGGTCTTTAGAATCTTGTTAGTAAGCTTCTTATCTAGCTTGTAGCAATCAGGACAACCAAAGACCCCTGATCTTATATTTGATAGGGAATTACCACAGGATGGACAGGTCTTATCAGAAAGCTTGCTAAGCATATCATAATTATAGTTGTTCTTTCTATATTTAAAATCGTAATAAGAATCTATAATCTCATCAAGGTTTGGTACGAATTTCTTCATAAAGTTCATGATATGTTCACCTTGTTCCTTCCTAGATCCCTTAAAATTACCATCTTCATCGAAGTAGGTTTTTCTTAATTCCATGGCACAATCTCCACACAAGTGGTAGTCATGGTCTACTCCGTTGATTATTGCCTTTACATTCATTACAGCATCGTTCTTGCCGCATTTATCGCATTTCATAACTAACTCCTTGCCATAAGGCTTAACAAAATATACTTTATAATATCAGACCTTAGAGCCTTCCTCTTGATCTTATCTTCTACACTAGCAAGGGCCCTATCGCTTGTGGCATACTTGGCCATCAAGTACTCATTTTCACTAAAATATCCTCGCTTATATAGGTCCTTAAATAGGCTCTCAGCATTGGCCTGACTCATTTCTTCCTTAAGATTTTTAATTAAATAGGGGATATAAGAATCTTCATCGACAATGGTCATAATCTTGATAAAGCCATTGCCACCCCTTTTACTTTCTATGATATACCCATTAAGGGGAGTAAATCTCGTAGAAAGCACATAATTTATTTGACTTGGAGCGCAGTCAAAACGAACTGCCAGCTCATTTCTTCCTATCTCGACCATCCCATCGCTCGTTGCTTCAAGCATGGCCTTAAGGAAGTTTTCTATATCTGATGTAAGAGCCATATTATCACCTATCTTTCTCTTATCTTATTAAGTAATATTTTCTATAAAAAGCTTAGTCAATATATTGACTATCTCTGACCTTTGTCTTATAAAATAAAGAATCAATATGATTCCTAGTAAAATTGTACTATATAAAGCAGCTTTTGCAAGCCACTCTATATATATACAATATTATCTGTCGTCCCTATCCCCAAATAAGAGGAAGAGTCTCAAGAATTGTAGGGCTGTTGATAGGGTTGCAGCAACATAGGTAAAGGCAGCTGCCCTTAGCATAGCCCTTGCGTGGTCCACTTCTTCTCCTACTAGCATCCCACTATCTCTCATAACAGCTACAGCCCTCCTAGAAGCATCAAACTCTACCGGTAGGGTTATGAGTTGGAAGATAAGCATAAAGGAAAATAGGAAGAGTCCTATGTTTATAAATAATTGGTTAGCCATAAACAAGCCTAAGAGTATCAAAGGAAAGGAAAGGGATGATCCAAAGTTAACCACAGGAACTATAAGGGACTTAAGTTTAAGTGGCAAAAATCCTTCCTTGTATTGGATAACGTGGCCACACTCGTGGCAGGCTACGGCAATAGATGCAATAGAAGTATCCTTCAAGGTGTGATCAGACAAGGCGATTTGCTTGGTAGCAGGGTTAAAATAATCGCTCATAGATCCCCTCACTCTCTTGATTGATATATCATTATAGGAATTGACATCCAAAATATATTTAGCAGCATCCAGGCCGCTTATAGATTTTTTGCTCTTGATTTTGCTATACTTACTAAAGGCACTTTGTACCTTGGCTTGGGCGAACATGGTTATGATTAGGCCCAGCAAGACTAAAAGGTAGGTCTTATCAAAATAAAGACCTCTATACATATATGCTCCGAACATATTAACCTCATTTCTTTTTTTATTACTATACTAATAACTTATAATTTAAAAAGTAAGAGGCCGCTATAAGCTGCGACCTCTTTCATAGAAAAGAATAAGTTAGTCCTAGTTTTCTAAGGGAAAACTATAAGGAATTAATAATGAAAAACTTAGCTATTTAATAGCTGATTATATTATAGCACCTTTTTTAAAATTATGCAAACTTTTTTCTCAAAAATATTTTCTTTTTTTGCTTCTTTTTGCAAACAAGCAAAGCCTTAATGGAAATTTACTAATCTTCTAGAGCTTTAGCGTTTTCACTGCTCCCTATTATAAAGAGGACGTCCCCCTCTTCGATTACAAAATTTGGCCTTAGGTCCATGTTCATATTCTTATTCCTCTTTGCCCCTATGACTGTCATCTTGTATTTGTTTCTAAAGTCAAGCTCTACTAGGGACTTGCCTATCCAGTCCTTGTGGGCCTTGACTTCTATGAGGGAATAATCATTTGATATTTCGATTAGTTCTAGGAGGTTAGATCCTGCTATGGACCTTGCTAGCCTCTCCCCTGTATCAAGTTCAGGGAAGACTATTTGGTCTACCCCGATTTTCTTTAAAATTCTTGCGTGAACTAGGCTCTTGGCTTTAGCAATTACCTTCTCTACCCCACTGTCCTTGCAGATAAGGGTCGCCTCTATGGATGACTCAAGGTCTGTCCCTGTAGCTATAATAGCTACATCATAGTTACTTATGCCGAGGGACTTAAGGGCTTGCTCCTCCCTTATATCAGCTTGGACTGCATTTGATACAGATGATGCTATCTTTTCTACCTTGTCATAATTCTTATCTACAGCTGTTACATAAATTCCACTTTCAAATAGTTTTGTAGCAACTTGGCTACCAAACCTTCCTAGTCCTAAAACTATTACACTTTTGTCCATTTTTTCTCCTAACCTATACTTATAAAACTTTCTGGATACCTAGTCATTCTTTTATTGCTCTTTATTCCAAAGGCAAAGGCCATGCTCATCGGGCCTACCCTACCAAGATACATACATAGACCTATTAAAATCTTTCCTAGATTAGATAAGCCATCAGTTATTCCCCTGCTAGCTCCAACTGTCGCGAGGGCTGATACAGTTTCATAGAGGATATCAACCAGATCAAAGCTCTCGCTAAGGGTCAAGATAAAGCTTACCAAAAATACTATAGACATTGATATCATAAATATGGCAAGGGCCTTCTTTATAGTTTCTTCTCCAATGTGCCTATTAAAGACTACTGGCTCCCTTTCTTTCTTGATAACTGATATGCTAGCAAGGACTAGGACTACAAAGGTAGTTGTCTTTAGACCTCCAGCAGTAGATCCAGGAGAGCCTCCTATAAACATAAAGATCATAAGAAAGAGGGCAGATGAGTCCTTAATTTGACTAAGGTTTACAGAGTAAAATCCAGCAGTCCTAGCAGATACCGATTGGAAGAGGGACTGGTAGATGGCCCCCTTTAGTCCTTCTCCTTCAAGCACTCCCCCATCAAAAGACTCTATCATAAAAAATCCAAAAGCCCCAAGGAGTAGCAAAATTATGCTCACAAGGATTACAAGCTTAGAATGGGTGGACAAGTTCTTGAAGGTCCTCTTATAGTATATTTCACTAGTAACCATAAAGCCTAGACCACCGACAATTACAAGAGCCATAAGGGTTATATTTACAAGGCCATTATTTCTTAGAGGATAAATAGAATCTCCCATAATATCAAAGCCTGCATTACAGAAGGCAGATATTGAATGAAAGATAGAAAACCAAATCCCCTTGTCCACTCCATATGTAGGGACAAAGCTAAAGCTTAGAGCCAAGGCACCAAGGCCTTCTGTTATGATGGTAAAGGCTAGAACATACTTAAAGAGCTTGACAAGACCCTCCATACTATTTACATTTAGCTGCTCCTTTAGGATTGCCCTGGACTTGATGCCAATCTTCCTTCCTAAAATAAGGGGAATGATTGATGCCAGGGTCATTATCCCAAGGCCCCCTATCTGGATCAAAATTAAAATAACAAGCTTGCCCCAAAAATTCCAATGCATGGCAGTATTTAGCGGAGTAAGGCCTGTTACACAGGAGGCACTCGCTGCCACAAAGAAGGAATCTATAAGGCCCGTTCTCTCTCCAGTATTTGTAACAAAGGAAGTCGATAATATCAGTCCCCCTAGGCTAATCAAAAGCAAAAATCCAATAGCCAAGATAAAGGTAGGATTTTCCTTAGCCTTATTAATTTTATTTACAATGATATTTTCTTCCATAATTACCTTCTTCATAAGAGTATCTTATCAAATGCAATTTTATATCTAATAAAATCTTTTGTCAAAGTTTTTTAATTATATGAAAATGGGTAAAAATCATATAAGATTACTTATAGAAAGGACATATTATGGCAACTTATTATTTTAAAGAAAAATTTATTAAAATAACAGACAAGTACCCCATCTTAGATGAGGACAAAAATCCTGTTTACTATGTCGACCAAAACTTTAGACTAGTTGGCTTCAAGGTAAAGGTCTACGACCTAGACAAGAATGAAATTATGACCATCAAGAGAAAACTTATTTCACTCTTTACAACCTACGATATCGAATTTGCAAACGGCGAAGAGATGATGGTTAAGGCCAACCTAAGCCTTATAAAAAGGTCAGTAGATGCAGTCATCAAGGGTGGCAAGCTTAAAGTAAAAGGGAGTATCTTCGACCATGAATTTAAGGTAGAGTTTGACAATGAGCTAGTAGGCGAAGTTTCCAAGAAATTCTTCTCCCTAAGGGACTCCTATGCCCTAAAGGTCTATGACGAACAATACACCCTCCACCTCATAGCCATCTGCCTCTGCCTAAACAATATGCAAGACC
Source organism: Anaerococcus sp. (assembly GCA_022780515.1). GTDB lineage: Bacteria > Bacillota > Clostridia > Tissierellales > Peptoniphilaceae > Anaerococcus. Next base: position 12,657 of record JALEUV010000027.1, read on the forward strand.
TAGATGAAGAAGATGAAGATGATTAAGGAGGAAGTATGGAAGTATCAACAATAACAAATTATATCAAGAACTTAGTTAACACACCAAGCCCAACAGGCTTTACCAAACTTTGCGAAGGATACCTAATCGATGAATTGACAAAACTTGACTATAAACCTTACCAAAATAACAAGGGTAATGTCATAGTTCCTATAGTAGAAGGAGATACTAATGGCCTCTTGCTATCTGCCCATATAGATACCCTGGGCCTTATGGTAAGAAGCATCAAAGAAAACGGCAGACTTAAGGTTACTAACCTCGGTGGCTATCCCCTAGCCTATGCCGAAGGCGAAAATGTCAAGATCCACACTAGGGATGGCTTGGAATATAGTGGTGTCTTTAGATTAAATGAGCCTGCAGTCCATGGGTCAAGGGATCCCTATGACGAAAAACGTGATGATACCACTATGGAAGTTGTAATAGATGCCATAACAAAATCAGATAAGCAAACAAGAGAGCTTGGCATATCCCCAGGAGACTTCATCTCCCTTGATCCTAGATTTAGGATAGACAATGGCTTTGTTAAGTCTAGACACCTTGATGATAAGGCAAGCGCAGGAGTCTTGTTGGCCCTCGCCAAGGAGGTCAAAGAAAAAAATATAGAGATAAACAGGCCCCTCTACCTAGAATTTACTATCTATGAAGAAGTAGGCCACGGGGCAGCTTCTGGCCATCCAGCAGGGATAAGGGATATGGTAGCAGTAGATATGGGAGTTGTCTATGATGACTTAACTGCTGATGAAACCATGGTATCAATTTGTGCTAAGGATAGCTCTGGCCCTTACAATTATGACCTAACCAATGAGCTCATAGGAATAGCCAAGGATCTTGGTATAGACTACGGAGTAGATGTCTACCCATTCTATGGATCAGATGCCTCTGCAGCAGTCTCTTCTGCCAACGACTTCCGTCACGCCCTCCTTGGTGCAGGAATTGCAGCAAGCCACGGCTATGAGAGAACCCACGAAAAGGCTCTTATCTCCCTTTTTGATTTACTCTTAGAGTTTATTCAAAAATAATTTTGATAATAGGAAATTTTATTATATAATAAAAGTAGCAAAAGGGAGTAGCCAAATTATTTAATCGTCAGAACGGATTAATCCCGGTTAAATAAACCCTGAGGTGGCAAGACTTTTGGCTTTATGCCAGAAGTCTTTTTTATATCTTTTTTTGCAAAATTATTATGGAGGATTTATGGACTATAAAGGAAGTATAAAAGAAGTAATCAAAAAACTCGACAGCGATCCAAAACGCGGTCTTACTTCAGAAGATGCAGCCAAGAGGCTTGAAAAATATGGCCCAAATAAGATTGAATCGTCTAACAAAAAATCAATGCTCGCCAAAATAGTTGAGCAGTTAGTCGATCCTATGGTAATTCTATTAATAATAGCTGCAATTGTATCTGCTTTTACAGGAGATGTTGTAGAATGTATTATCATAGTGGCCATAGTTGTAATAAATGCAATCATGTCTATCATTCAAGAAGGAAAGGCTGAAGATTCTGTAGAAGCCCTACAAAAGATGAGCTCGCCTGAAGCGACTATTATCCGTGATGGATCCAAGAAAATCGTAAAGGCCGAAGAAATAGTTCCTGGAGATATAGTTATCATAGAAACAGGTGATATCATCCCTGCAGATATGAGACTTATCCAATCATCAAACCTAAAAATCGACGAATCATCCCTAACAGGTGAGTCTGTAGCTGTAGAAAAAGACTACAGGGCAGAGTTTGATTCTGATGTAGGTATAGGTGATAGGGACAACTTTGCCTTTTCTTCATCAATAGTAACCTACGGCCACGGAGTTGGTCTTGTAACAGGAACTGGTGAAGATAGTGAAATAGGAAAGATCGCAACTAGCCTTGATGAGGTAGAAGATAAGGACACCCCACTCCAAAGCCAACTAAAGAGATTATCCAAACTCTTGGCAATCCTAGTTGTAGTTGTCTGCATCCTAGTATTTGCAGTTGGATACTTTAGAAGTGATATTGACCTATTAGATAACTTCATGGTAGCTGTATCTCTTGCAGTAGCAGCCATACCAGAAGGTCTAACAGCAGTTGTAACCATAGTTTTATCAATCGGTATGAACCGTATGGCTGAGAGAAAGGCCATAGTAAAAAACCTACTTTCTGTAGAAACCCTCGGTTCAACTACAGCTATTTGCTCAGATAAGACAGGAACCCTTACCCAAAACGAAATGACCATCAGAAAGGTCTTTACAGATGGCAAGGAATATGAAGTCGAAGGATCAGGCTATGAACCAAAGGGAGAGATAAGAGACTCCAAGGGTCAAGTTGTAAATGATGATGAAACCATCAAGCTCCTTATGAGCATATCTACCCTATGTAATGATGCCAACCTCCTTAGGGAAGAAGGCCAATACAAGATAACAGGCGATCCTACAGAAGGAGCCATGCTAACTCTTTCTGAAAAATGGAATATCAACCAAGAAGAGCTAAACGAAAAATATCCTAGACTAAACGAAATACCATTTGATTCTGATAGGAAGATGATGACCACCTTCCACGAACTAAAGGGTAAATACTATGCAGCAACTAAGGGAGCTCCTGACGTTGTAATAGGAAGATCAACCAAGATTCTCCTTGATGGTGAGGTACAAGACTTCACAGAAGAGCTTAAAAACAAGGTCCTAGAAGAAAATACAGCCCTTGCATCAAACGCCCTTCGTGTTATGTCCTTTGCCTTTAAGCCGGTAGATACACTCGAGGGAGAACTAACTAGCGAAGAGATCGAAAATGATATGATCTTTGTGGGACTTGCAGGAATGATAGACCCACCAAGACCAGAAGCCAAGGCAGCCGTAGCAGAGTGCCACAAGTCAGGCATAGATGTCTTCATGATAACAGGGGACTATTTCGAAACAGCCCTCGCCATAGCCAAGGACCTAGGAATAGCATCTTCTCGTGACCAAGCCATCGAAGGAAAAGAACTTAACAACAAGTCTGACGAAGAAATTCGTGAGATAGTAAAAACCAAGAGGATCTTTGCCAGGGTATCACCACAAAATAAGGTTCAACTTGTAAAGGCCCTCCAAGAAAATGGAGAAATAGTTGCTATGACAGGTGATGGTGTAAATGATGCTCCAGCAATAAAGAATGCCGATATAGGTATATCAATGGGAATCACAGGAACTGATGTTGCCAAGGATACTGCAGGAATGATCCTAGTTGACGATAACTTTGCAACCATAGTAAACGCAGTAGAAGAAGGAAGAGTTATCTTCTCAAACATTAAGAAATTCGTATCCTTCCTCCTATCTTGTAACATAGCCGAAGTCCTTATAGTATTCCTATCAATCCTATTTGGTCTACCAAGCCCACTTACCCCAATCCAACTGCTTTGGCTTAACCTAATAACAGATGCCTTCCCAGCACTTGCCCTAGGTGTAGAGCCAGCAGAACCAGGAATCATGGAAGAAGAACCAAGAGATCCTAGTGAGTCCATCATATCAGGACCTACTAAGTTCTCCCTAATTAGCCAATCTATCTATATAACTCTAGCAGTACTTCTTGCATATATAATAGGGCTCAAATTCATCTTCCCTGGATCAATCGAGGGTGCTCATACAATGGTATTTGCAACACTTATAACAAGTGAATTACTAAGGGCCTTCTCAGTTAGAAGTACAAGATATACACTTAAGGAACTAGGACTTACATCAAACAAGTCCCTCATTAAGGCAGTACTTTTATCCTTTGCCCTCTTAATCATAGTAATGTATATACCATTCCTAAGGGACCTATTCGAAATAGTATCCCTAACCTGGCAATGGATACCGGTAATAATCCTTGCCCTAATTCCACTAGCCCTAGGTGAGGCTACCAAAGCAATTAGAGAAAAAAAGGATAATTAAAAATTAACAAAATAAAATGGATGCAAGCAAAATCCCGCAAGCATCCATTTTTCTTTTGCATTTATAGGCCAAAGACAATACCGAGCAAGGCCCCTGCTCCTATTATATAAATAGGACTTAGCTTCTTAAATTTAAACAAGACAAATAAGAATATCCCGAAGAGGACCAAGGGAAGAAACCTAAACAAGTCAAAAATATTTAAAGTCGCCCTAAAGGCCTCAAGGTCAAACAAACTTATAATAAGGACCTCACTCATAGCTCCAAGGATAAGGCCAGCTGTCGCAGGTCTTAGGGTGACAAAAATATCCTTAACCGTCTTTGAGTTTTTAAACCTCTCCATCATCTTGGCTATTATCAAAATAATAATGACAGGACCTGCCACAAGAGAAAGGGTAGCCGCTATCCCTCCCCAAAAACCATAGGCCTTGATGCCTGCAAAGGTCGCCATATTTATCCCAATAGCTCCAGGAGTTGACTCAGATACAGCTATCATATCCAAAAGCTCATTTGAAGTAAAATAACCAAACTTCTCCCCAATCTCATTTAAGAAGGGAATGGTCGCCATCCCTCCACCTACTGCAAAAAGACCAGCCTTAAAAAACTCCCACATCAACCTAAGCATCCTTACCCATCCTTCCTAAAACAAAACCTACAAATGCAACTACAAGGATAACCGCAATAGGCGATACCGAAAATATCCCTATGGCCACGAAGGTCAAGAAGAAAATCAAGAGCTTAAACTTCGTATCGGCGTTCTTCCTTAACATATTTATCACAGAATAAAGGACAAGTGCGCACACAGCAATCCTAATCCCAGCAAAGGCGTGTTGGACTAGGGCAAGGTTCGAGAAGGTCTCCAAAAACTTAGCGATTAGGGTAATTATAACGATAGATGGCGTTATAAAACCAAGAGAGGCTATGACCCCTCCGAGCTTCCCCCCAACCCTATGGCCACAGAAAGTCGCAGTATTAATGGCAATAATTCCTGGAGTCGATTGACCTATGGCATAGTAGTCCAAAATCTCATCAGATGTCGCCCACTTCTTCTTATCAACAACTTCCCTTTCCAAGAGAGGCAGCATTGCATAGCCTCCTCCAAAGGTAAAAAATCCAAGCTTTACAAAAGTTAAATACAATTCTACAAATTTATTCATATAATCTCCTTAGGTCAATTATATATCAAAAAGCTTTTTCAATAAAGGAAATTAAAAGAGTATAGTATATACAATAAAAAAATACTTAGGAGGAATAATGAAAGCAATATTATTTGACGTAGACGGAACATTACTTGATAGTATGGGAGTATGGAAAAACCTAAACAAAGACTTCCTAGCCAAATATAACTTCACTGTCCCTAAACTAACTAAGGAAGAAAAGGGCAAGCTAGAAGCCTTGTCCATCACAGATACAGCCATATTAATCGCAAAACACATAGCAAAAGATATGAGCCACAAAGAAATCTTAGATTATTATAGAAATTCTTTGGATAAGTCATATAGCTATGACGTTTTAGCAAAAGAAGGGGTAGAAGACCTATTAAAAAATATCAAAGACCTAGGAATAAAAATGGCAGTCGCATCATCAACCGACTCCACCTACATAGAAAAAGCCTTCAAGAGACTAGGAATCTTTGACTACTTCGACTTCTTTGCCACCCCAGATATAGTTAAGTCTCAAAAATCAAAAAGCGACTTCTGGTCCTATTGTATAGCAAAACACGGATGTGAGCCAAGAGACATTGTCCTCTTCGATGATGCCCTCTATGCCCTAAAGGCAGCCAAAAAAGAAGGAATAAAAACAGTCGGCATAAAAGACTTTCCCTACAACAAAAGAGAATGGGA
>JALEUV010000028.1 GCA_022780515.1 Anaerococcus sp.
CGCAATTATTATTGCATCACAGAAGACTTCTTGGTCCATTTTTTTGAAGAAGTCTTCAGTAGATGAGAAGATATATTCTTCATCAAGGTCAACTTCTTTTCTTATTTTTTCTAGTCTTTCTTCATCTATATCGCATACAGAGACTAGTTCCATATCTTCATTTTCTCTTATATAAGGATAGTATGCTTCATATCCCCTATTGCCTGCACCTATTACTGCTACTTTAATCATTTTTTATCCTCCCTAAATTTTAAAATTATGACCTAATTTATTTGGTCAAATTTTTTTATATTATTATAGTCAAAATACAAATTATTACAACAAGGGGGGTATAAAAATACTTTCCTATCCAATACCAAGTGTCCCCATAGGTTTTCTTGGCACCCTGATTTATTTCATCAACCAAGGTCTTCTTATCCAAAACATAAAACCAGGATATAGCACCTATTACAGCACTTATTGGAATGATGTATATTGAGATAATATCCATAAATGGTCCCCAAATCTTTATCTCTTCCATATTTATTCCTATAATAAATATAAAGGCAGATAAAAGAACTAGGGTAATCTTTCTATTTAAATTTTTTAACTTGTAATTAAGAGACTCTACCACTACTTCGATCATTATTTGAAGGGAAGTTATACCTGCAAATAATACGGCTGTATATAGGATTATAGCGATAAGCCTCCCACCGGGAATATTTTTAAGGACTGTTGGTAAAATCTGAAATAAAAGTCCTGGGCCTTGGGCATTTTCCATATCAAAAACTATAATCGATGGAATCATAACTAGGGCTGCCACCATTGATGCTACAGTATCAAGGAGGCCTGTTATCTTTGATGAATGGACAATATCCTCATCCTTCTTTAAATATGCCCCACAAACCATCATGGCAGAGCCTGTTATAGATAGGGAAAAGAAAGCTTGCCCCATAGCTGATACCAGGGTACTTATGCTTAGCTTGGATAAATCAAGTCTAAACATATACCTATAACCATCGCTTGCCCCATCCAAGGTCATAATTACTAGGGTAATTATAACAAAGAAAAGGAAAAATATTGGCATCATAAACTTAGAAGACTTCTCTAGTGTTTTGGCAGAACCTAGGGTAGTAAGGGCTGTCAATATAATAATTATCAAATGATAGGCCCATACAGAATACGCTCTTTCAGAGAGGTCCCTATACCATATATTAATATCAGAAGTCATAATCCTTCCTGTTAGGCTATCGACTAGGGCCTTAAATATGTAAGCTATTACTACACTATAGCCTATAGTAAGTAAGATTAGGCCTATAAGGGGAGGAATCGAAACAATAGTTCCTACTCTTCTGTTATATTTCTCATAGGCCTTCTCATAAGAGCCAACAGTACCAGCATCTGCTGCCCTTCCTATGGCAAATTCACTAGAGAGGCCCACATAGGAAAATAGGGCAATAAATAATAAATAAAATATCAAAAAAATTAAACCACCCTCTTGGAGCTTGTAGGGAAAACCCCACACATTCGCCATTCCTACTGCAGATCCGACTGCTGTCAAAATAAAACCCAACTTATTATTAAACTTGTTAATAATACCACCACCTTTCATAAAATTAGGTTAATAATTTATATTTATAATTATTATTTTATATTATACCATAGATTTAGTCAAGTCCTTAATATTGTGTAAATTAGTCTAGTAAAATATTTAGGACTTGACTATAATATAAAATGCTGCTGTAAATAAAAAATTTCACAGCAGCATTTTTGCTATTAAAAACTATGTTTATATATGTCTATTTATATTTTTCTTGAAGAAGATTTTTTAAATTTTCATCATCAAAGTAGTCTATGCCCATAGCCTTTTTGACTTCTTCTATCTTAGCCCTTCCTGCTTCTTGAGCCTTTTTGGTTCCTTCTTCTAGGATTGAAAAGACTTGGTCAATATTTTTTTCGTAGCTTGCCCTGCGTTCTCTAATTGGTTCTAGCTCTTCTTCTAGGACCTTGATTAGGAATTTCTTGACCTTGACATCTCCAACCCCACCCTTTGAGTAGTGGTCTTTGAGGTCATCAAGATTCTTAAATTCAGGCAAGTATCTTTCGAACTGGTCATCCTTGGCAAAGACATCAAGGTAGGTAAAGACAATGTTTCCTTCGACTTGACCTGGATCTTCTATATTGACATGGTTAGGATCTGTATACATGGACATGACTTTTTTCTTTAGGGTTTTTTTGTCATCTGCTAGGTAGATTGCGTTATTTAGGGACTTGCTCATCTTGGCTGAGCCGTCTATTCCTGGCATCCTCCTTGCGACCTTGCCTTCTGGTAGGACTGCCTTTGGCTCAACAAAGGTTTGACCATAGATATTATTGAAGGCCCTAGCGATTTCTCTGGCTTGCTCAAGCATTGGCTCTTGGTCTTCACCAACAGGAACAATATTGGCATCAAAAAGCAAAATATCTGCAGCCTGGCTTACAGGATAAACTAAGAAGCCTGCAGGAATAGAGTTTTCAAAGCCCCTTTGTTTGATTTCATTCTTGACTGTAGGATTTCTCTCAAGCCTTGATAGGGTAACTAGGTTTAGGAAGTAGAAGCTTAGTTCAGCAAGTTCCTTTACCTGACTTTGGACAAAGATAGTAGCCTTGGCTGGGTCAATTCCTACTGATAGGTAGTCTAAGGCAACTTCGATGAGGTTGTCTCTAATTTTCTTTGGGTTTTCAAAGTTATCAGTTAGGGCTTGACTATCTGCTATCATAATATACATTTGGTCAAACTTTTCCTCATTTTGCATGATAACCCTATTTTTGAGAGATCCAACATAGTGGCCTAGGTGGAGCCTTCCTGTTGGTCTATCTCCTGTTAGTATTATATCTTTCATAAATCCTCCTTATAAAAAAGCTGTAGTAACCCTAAGGCTAAACAGCTTTTCTTTATTTACTAGATAGGTAAGCGTCTATAAAGCCTTGGATGTCCCCATCCATTACTGCATCAATATTTCCCACTTCATAGCCTGTCCTATGATCTTTAACCATGGTGTAGGGTTGGAAGACGTAGGATCTTATTTGACTTCCCCAGGCTATTTGAGAATACTTACCTTGGATATCTTCAATTTTTTCTCTTTGCTCTTCTTCCTTGATTTGGATAAGTTTTGATAGCAAGAGATTCATAGCAGTCTGCTTGTTTTGGGTTTGGGACCTTTCTGCTTGACTTGTCGCAACTACCCCAGTTGGTATATGGGTAATCCTTACTGCTGAGTCGGTCTTGTTTACGTGTTGACCCCCTGCTCCTGATGCTCTGTAGGTATCTATCCTTAGGTCAGATGGGTCGATATCGACTTCTATATTTTCATCAAGCTCAGGAAAGACATCCACAGAGGCAAAGGAAGTGTGGCGTCTAGACTGACTATCAAAAGGTGAAATCCTTACAAGTCTATGAACCCCTTTCTCTCCCCTAAGGTAGCCATAGGCAAAGGGACCTGTTATGTGCATGGTAACAGACTTAATGCCCCCTGCTTCTTCATTGTTAATATCCTTGATCTCGACCTTGAAGCCATTATTCTCTGCATACCTAGTGTACATCCTAAAGAGCATATCTGCCCAGTCTGTCGCTTCGAGTCCACCTGCCCCTGCATTTATAGAAAGGTAGGCATTATTTCGGTCGTACTCTCCATTAAGTTGGGTCTTTAGTTTCATTTTTTGGGCAAGCTTTTGTAAATCCCTTAGATTTGCTTCAACAACTTCTAGGGTCTCTTCCTCACTACCTTCACTTAGCTCAACTAGGTCAAGGTAGTCACTACTATCTACAAGTCCTTGGTCAAGCTCTTCGTAGTCTTTGAGGTCATCTTGCTTTTGGGAAAGATCAGCCATAATCTTACTAGCCTTCTGGCTATCATCCCAAAAGTTTGCCTCTTGACTTTGCCTAGATAAGGCTTTAATCTCTTCTCTTAGACTAGCTGGGTCAAAGAGAGTCTCCGATTAATTTTAGCTTAGCCTCTAGGTCTTCTATCTCTTCTCTTAATTCAAATATTTCTTTCATTATTTCTTAACTTGAGATTTCTTTGCTTCTCTCTCAAGTCTCCTTCTCTCAGCCCTACCTAGGCCTTCAAGTCTTGGGTCCTTGCCATCTTCTCTTTGGCTAGGTTGTGCTTCTTTGACTTCTTCGCTAGGTTTTAGGACTTGTCTTCTCTCGATATTTTGTCTAATTTGAACTGATAGCATATATTTTACAGTATCTTCTTGGATAGACTTGGTCATATCTTCATACATTTCGAAACCTTCGTTAGTATAAGCCCTTACAGGGTCTTCGTTACCCATAGCCCTAACTCCGATTTCCTTTCTCATTTGATCCATGGCATCGATATGGTCCATCCATTTTTGATCTATAACTCTAAGAAGGATAACCCTCTCGACTTCTCTCATATTTTCAGATCCAAATTGAGCTTCCTTATCTTCGTATTTAGCAAGTGTTGCATCTGTTATATAGTCAATCAAGTCTTGTTGGCTATAATCATTTATATTTTCAAAATGCAAGGTTGAAACTGGAACTGCTAGTCCATTTAAGTAGTTAAGTAAGGCTGTCATTTCCCAATTTTCTGGTTTGATATCAGGGTTTGTGAAGGTATGAACTGCTGATGATATAATATCCTTGATCATAGATATAATTTGGTTCTTCATATCATTTCCGTAAAGAACTTCTTTTCTCTCGTTGTAGATAATAGTTCTTTGCTTATTCATAACATCATCGTATTGGAGGACTCTCTTTCTTGTAGCGAAGTTGTTAGCTTCTACTCTGATTTGAGCCTTTTCTACTGCCTTTGATACCATCTTTGATACTATAGGTTCATTTTCGTCATAGTCGTATTTTTCTACAAACTTTGATACAGCTTCTCCACCGTTTAACCTTACTAGGTCATCCTCTAGGGAAATGAAGAATCTTGACTTACCAGGGTCTCCTTGACGACCTGAACGACCTCTCAATTGGTTATCAATACGTCTTGACTCATGTCTTTCTGATCCTATGATGTAGAGGCCGCCAACTTCCCTTACCTTTTCAGCTTCAGCCTTGATATCTGGTCTATAGATATCCTTGTAGTGTCTATACTTCTTACGGGCATCAAGAACTTCCTTATCGCTTGTTTCTGCAAAGGAATCAACTTGTTCTAGGACTTCATCGCTTACGCCCTCTCTTTTAAGCCTTGTCATAGCCATGTGGTCTACGTTACCACCTAGCATAATATCAGTACCACGACCAGCCATGTTGGTAGCTATGGTAACTTGGTTTAGTCTACCAGCTTGAGCTACTATGTCAGCTTCCCTTTCGTGGTTCTTTGCATTTAGTACTGTATGAGCAATGCCAGCCTTCTTGAGGGCTGCCGATAATCTCTCACTAGCTTCGATTGATATAGTACCAACAAGGATTGGTTGACCTGTGGCATGGACCTTGTTAATTTCTTCGATTATAGCATTAAATTTACCACGTTCATTTATATATACATAGTCAACATCATCTGCTCTTTGAACAGGTTTGTTGGTTGGAATTTCTACAACGTCTAACTTGTAGATTTCGTCAAACTCGTCTTCTTCAGTCTTGGCTGTACCAGTCATACCAGAAAGCTTCTCATACATTCTGAAGTAGTTTTGGAAGGTAATTGTAGCAAGTGTCTTACTCTCAGCCTTAACCTCTACACCTTCCTTAGCTTCTATTGCTTGGTGGAGTCCATCTGAGAACCTCCTACCTTGCATAATTCTTCCAGTAAATTCGTCTACGATTTCAACTTCCCCATGGTTTACTACATAGTCAACATCCTTGGTCATTGTAGTATTTGCCTTTAGGGCATTATTAATATAGTGGGCAAGCTCGATATTATCACTATCTGATAGGTTTTCTATACCAAAGAACTTCTCTGCCTTGGCAGTACCCTTTTCAGTAAGGTTGGATGACTTTCTTTTCTCATCTACTATAAAGTCAACATCCTCTACCTTAAATTCCCTATCAAAAGGATCAATTTCAGCATCTTCATTAGGATCTAGAATTCTACCTTCTAAAGTTTGGATAAATTCATTAGCCTTCTTGTAGGTATCAGTTGATTCATCCCCTTGTCCTGAAATAATAAGAGGAGTTCTCGCTTCATCGATAAGTATAGAGTCCACCTCATCGACTATGGCATAGTGGAGTCCCCTTTGTACCATATCTCGCTTATAAATAACCATATTATCCCTTAGGTAGTCAAAACCGAATTGGTTGTTGGTACCGTAGGTAATATCAGCTTGGTAATTCTTCCTTCTCTCACTGTTGGTTAGTCCATAAACTATACAACCTACACTAAGTCCTAAGAAAGTATGAACCTTTCCCATCCACTCTTGGTCACGCTTAGCAAGGTAGTCATTTACTGTAACAACATGGACACCCTTACCACTTAGAGCATTTAAATAGGCAGGAAGAGTAGCAACCAAAGTCTTACCTTCTCCTGTCTTCATCTCTGCTATTTGTCCATTATGTAGAACAATACCACCCAAAAGTTGTACTGGGTAATGCTTCATACCAAGTACCCTAAAACTAGCTTCCCTAACTACAGCGAAAGCCTCAACCAAAATGTCATCTTCAGTTTCGCCATTTGCTAATCTTTGCTTAAATTCACTTGTCTTATTTTGTAGCTGCTCATCTGTCAGCTTTTGCATCGATTCATCTAGGGCAAGGATTTGATCGACAAGCTTCATGTCCTCGTCGATTTCCTTTTGGCTAAATGACTTAAAAAAATTAAATAATGCCAAATTATTCACCTTCCATATCTTCCACAGGATTAATCTATGACTGTGGGTTATATTTTAAATTATAGAATATTAATATTGTAAAAAATCTACTTATATTCGCTTTAATCACTATACCAGTTAATTTCAGTAAAAAAAATACTTGAGCTTAAAAATAAGGGTATTTTATAATTAAAATAGACTCCGAAAGATTTTTTGTAAGTTGCTTCGAAGTCTTTATCTTTTTTAACCTCAAAATAATTTTATAACTCTATTATCTCATCAAATACTCCCTGGGTCTTTGTATCTAGCTTGTGGGCGATTATTATTACTGTTGCATCTAGGGAGATGAGGTCTCTTAGGATAATATCTGAGTTGACTTGGTCTATAGCAGAGGTTGGTTCATCATAGATCATTATAAGTTTGATGTCTACTAGGGACCTTAATATGGCTATCCTCATCCTCTCTCCACCTAATAGGCCTTCGTCAGAGCTAACTATCTTATCTTGGTCCTTCTTTAAGTTAACC
>JALEUV010000047.1 GCA_022780515.1 Anaerococcus sp.
CAAAGCTTACATACCTAATATTTAGTTGTTATTCAATTGTTAATTATTTTTTCTAAGCCTAAACTTTAGGCTTGTTTGACGTGCCTTAAATTTCAAGATAAATTATTTTTTATTTTCTCTTGACATTTGATAGCTGGTCTATTTTTATTATATCATCATACTTAGTAAAATAAATAATGCAATAGTTAATTAAAAGAATAATTAATTAATATAGTTGTCTTTTGAAGAAGCCTATAAATTATGAAAATCTATGCTAACATAAATTGATCTTAAAAGATTAAGAAATTTAAGTCAATTGCAACTAATCATATTACTAATTATTTGCTATATTGGGATTTTGGGGTAATGTATTTATATAAATCAATAGACCAACTAGGATGGGGACGGATGATTTTAAATATCTTACAGAGAGAAACGGGAGCTGAGAAGTTTCGATAGGAGAATTAGACCTACCACCCCTGAGTTTTTCATATAATGTGAAACGTCAAGGCGCGATAAGCCTACTAATGAGTAAAAAAATTAGGTGGAACCACGAACTTAAGATGTATCGTCCTAAAGCTAAGGCTTTGGCATACATCTTTTTTTAATTTAAATTTAAGGAGAAGATATGATAAGAATTACTTTACCGGATGATTCTATTAAGGAATACGAAGAAGGTGTTTTGGTAGGAGATGTAACTAAGGATATCTCTATGGGCCTCTATAGGTCTGCCCTAGGAGCTGTTGTAAATGGAGAAACTAAGGGTTACCAAGAACCTATTAATGAAGATGCTACTTTTAAGGTTGTAAAGTTTGCTGATAAGGAAGGCAAGGAGATCTTCTGGCACACAACATCCCACCTTATGGCCGCAGCTATTAAAGAACTTTTCCCAGGAACTAAGTTTGCCATAGGTCCAGCCATAGCAGATGGCTTCTATTATGATATGGAAACTGACCATAGGTTTGTTCCTGAAGATTTGGAAAAGATCGAAAAGAAGATGATTGAGCTTGCAAAAAAAGACCTCCCTATGGAAAGAGTCGAAGTTTCTAGAGCTGAGGCATTAGATTTATTTAATAATGATGGTCAAGATTATAAGGTTGAGCTTATAAATGAGCTTCCAGAAGATAGCACTATTACCCTATATAAGATGGGAGATGCCTTTACTGACCTATGTAAGGGACCTCACCTTACATCAACTAAGCTAATTAAGGCTGTTAAGTTAAAATCAATTGCAGGAGCTTATTGGAGGGGAGATTCTGATAGACAAATGCTCCAAAGAATTTATGGAATTTCCTTTGAAAAGGCTAAGCAATTAGAAGAATATGAAGAGCTCCAAAAGGAAATAGAGAAGAGAGACCATAGAAAGATCGGTAAGGAAATGGACCTCTTTACCTTCCACGAAGAAGGCCCAGGCTTCCCATTCTTCCATCCAAATGGAATGATCTTGATGAATGAACTTCTTGCTTGGTGGAGGGGGGTCCTAGAAGAAAATGGCTATGGAGAAATCAAAACTCCACTTATCCTAAATGAAGATCTATGGCATAGGTCAGGCCACTGGGAGCACTACAAGGAAAATATGTACTTTACCAAGATAGATGAAGAGGACTACGCTATAAAGCCAATGAACTGCCCAGGATCAGTTCTAACCTTTGCATCAAACCAACACTCTTATAGGGATCTACCTATTAGGCTAGCAGAGTTTGGTCAAGTTCATAGGCATGAACTATCAGGAACTCTTCATGGATTATTTAGGGTAAGGACCTTTACCCAAGATGATGCCCATGTTTATTGCCTGCCAAGCCAAATTAAGGATGAAGTATACAAGATTATAGACCTAGCTGACCTCCTTTATTCAACCTTTGGTTTCAAATATAGCATAGAACTTTCAACAAGACCTGATGACTTTATGGGAGATATTGAAGATTGGGACTTTGCAGAAGAGCAACTAAAGGCTGCCCTAGAAGAGCGTGGCATAGAATATGAACTAAACCCTGGTGATGGAGCCTTCTATGGACCAAAGATTGACTTCCATCTAGAAGATGCTGCCAAGAGAACTTGGCAATGTGGAACAATCCAACTAGACTTCCAACTACCACAAAACTTTGACCTAACCTATATTGATGAAAACGGAGATAAAAAACGTCCAGTTATGCTCCACAGGGCCCTCCTTGGATCAATTGAGAGATTTATAGGAGTATTGACTGAACACTTCGCAGGAAGATTCCCTCTATGGCTCAATCCAAAACAAGTAGAGATAATCCCTGTATCAGATAAGTTCCTAGACTTTGCCTACGACCTAAAGGAAAAGATCAAGGAAGCAGGATTTAGGGTAGAAGTTGATAGCCGTAATGAAGGAGTAGGCTACAAGATAAGGTCTGCTCAAATGATGAGGACCAACTACATGCTAGTAGTCGGAGAAAGAGAAGAAGAATCTGGCAAGCTAACCATAAGAAATAGGGACGGAGAAGAAACTAAGGATATTGCTATAGATGACTTCATTCAAAGAATATCTGACGAGAGAGATAATATGGACAAAGAGCCAACATTTTAGGTGGAAAGATGAAAGAAGTTAAAGCTTTAATCCTAGGAACAGATGACAACTCCTACTCAGTAGCTAGGAGTTACTTTGAAGCTTTTGGCGAAAAAGCTATAACAGTAGGAGCTGGCATCCTAGCTCCTTATAGGAATACAAAAATATCAACCCTTACCTACAAGAAGGGCTTTTCAAGCCATGACGACCTTTTTGTTCAAATGTTAAATGAGGAAGCAGCCAAGTACCCTGACACTAAGTTCGTAATCTTTGCTCCAAATGAGATTTACTTAAATATTTTAAGGGATAACCTAGATAAGCTAGATTTTGACTTTGAACCAGCCTACAACTTTGGCGACATCTACGAAAACTTATTTTATAAGTCAAAATTCTATGACTACCTTGAAGAAATTGGTGTAAGATATCCCAAGACTCAGATAATCGATAAGACCAATATAGACTCATTAAGCCTTGATGGGGATATCTTTATGAAAGCGGATGATTTTCCCTTACTCTATAGCCTAGACTTTGACCTAAAGCAAAAGGGATATACCATATCATCAAGAGATGAAGCAATTGAAGTTTTAAATAAGATTTATGATGCAGGCTATACTGGAGAGATGATAGTCCAAGAATTTGTCCATGGCAAGGATGGGAGCGAATATTCCCTTAACGGTTACAGGTCAAGTAAGGGAGATATTTCTATGGTGTTGGCCCGTAACCTTATGAGCGATCATAGGGTCCTTACTGTAGGAAACCACATAGTCCAAGTCGATGAGGCCAATGAAAAAATGTATGAAATAGCCAAGCATATAGTAGAGAGCCTAGGCTATGTAGGCCTATTTAACTTTGACTTTAAGATTGATAGCCAAAGTGGTGAGATCTTTGTCCTTGAAATGAACCAAAGGCAAGGAAGGACCTTCTACTACTCAACCCTTGCTGGAGTTAACCTTATAGAACTTGCCATAAGAGATAAGGGCTATGGGGAAAGTAAGATTGTAAAACCTAGCAAGAAATTTAGACTCCTAAAGCTATCCGATAAGGTCATAGAAAAGCACATAGATAGGGACCTCTTAGATGAGTACAGGGACCCAGAGAGAGTGGCAAACTCAGCCAATCCAAATATAATGAAGTACGATAAGTCCCTTGAGAGAGATATAGTAATAAAGAGATATATAAAGAAGGAAGAGAAAGAAATTTTCGCCGACTAGGTCATTTCGATTTGTCCCTACTAGGCGAAAGTAAGAAAGGCAGCTATGATTATTGAAGAAATTTCAAGAAGTGAATATGACAATTATTTAAAAGACTTAGATGATTATTCCTTTTTGCAAACAAGTGATATGAAGATGGCCCTTGAGAGCAATAACCGTGAGACCAAGCTTTTAGCCCTAAAGGATAGTGGGGTAATAAAGGCAGTTGGTCTTGGATTTATAAGGAAGTTCTTGACAGGAAAGAGGATTGACTTTATGGTAGGAGCAAGTTCTACTGACAAGGAATATGAATACCTCTTCTATGACAAGATGAAGGACTATGCCAAGGAGGAGGGCTTTCTAAAACTTGTAATAAAACTAGACGAAGACTATGCGACCTATGACCAAAATGGGGGAGAGCTTTCAGATAAGGACAGGTCATTTTTTGAAAAAATGAAGGAAGTTGGCTATATAGAAAATGACGGATCAGTCCCAGAATACGATGGGTCTCCAGACTTTCAATTCGTAAAAGACTTGACTGACTTTATGCCAGATGACTATGACAAGCTCCTCAAGTCCTTTAATAAAAATGCCCAAAGGCAAATAAAAAAGGGAATCGAGCTTGACATCAAGGTTCGCCCTATAGGGATAGATGAGATGGAAGACTTTAAGACATTGACCCTAGAGACAGCAGAAAGACAAGGCTTTGGCGATAAGTCCCTTGATTATTATAGGACCTTCTATAAGGAATTTGGAAATAATACTGAGTTTTTGCAAGCAGAGATAGACCTAGATAATTCTATAAGAAAGATTAAAGAAATCCTAGAGCCTATGAAGGATAATGCCAAGAATAAGCAAAGGATAGCCTCCCTCAAGAAGGATATAGCCATGCTTGAAGACTTCAAGGAGACATCTGATAGGAATATTATCCCCCTTGCCAATATGATTCTTGTCTATGAAAAAAACCAAGCTGTGTATTTCTTGGGAGGGTCTTTGACAAAGTATCAAAAACTTCCAGGTCCATTTATCCTCCAATATGAGGCTATGAAGCGAATCATGGAGAGGGGTCTTTTTACCTATAATTTCTTTGGAATAGATGGAGTCTATGATGGTAGTGATGGGGTCTTGAGATTTAAGCAAAATTTTAATGGCTACATTGTTAGAAAAACTGGCGCCTTCATCTACTATCCAGATGAAAAGAAGGTAAAGAGGTTACAATTTTTAAAAAATGCCAAAAATAAGCTGGCATTTAAGTAAAAAACAGTATAATAAATTTGTAATATTTTGAAATTAAGAATAGCGGCTAATGCCGTTATTTTTCTGTGTAATAAAGGAGCTTTAGTGGAAGAAAATAAATCACAAAAGATGGGGACTATGCCAGTTGGTAAGCTCTTATTCCAAATGAGTTTTCCGATTGTAATCTCCATGCTTGTTCAATCAATTTATAATGTTGTTGACTCAATGTTTGTATCAAGGGTCTCTGAGGAAGCCTTGACGGCTGTATCCCTTGCCTTTCCAGTCCAAAATGTCAT
This sequence comes from Anaerococcus sp., assembly GCA_022780515.1. Classification (GTDB taxonomy): domain Bacteria; phylum Bacillota; class Clostridia; order Tissierellales; family Peptoniphilaceae; genus Anaerococcus. The sequence continues at coordinate 5,232 of JALEUV010000047.1, forward strand.
GCTCGCCTTTGCTATAGGTATAGGAGTTGGAGCAGGAGCGCTTTTGGGTAGGTTCTTGGGTATGGGAGATAGTAGGAGTGTAGGATCTGTTGCCATGCATGGCTATGCCTTGGCAGGTATTATTTATGTTATATTTGCTATCCTAGGAATATTATTTTCAGATGCCTTTGCAAGAAACCAATCCCAAAGTCAAATAATCTATGAATACACCAGGGACTACCTATCTATAGTAACAGTCTTTTCTGTAGGGATATTTTTCCAACTAGTAGCAGAGAAGCTCCTCCAAGCGACCTCCCTCACCTACTACACTATGATAGTCCAATCTGTGGGGGCAGTTGTTAATATCATCTTGGACCCAATCCTTATCTTCGGTCTCTTTGGTTTTCCTAGACTTGAGGTAAAGGGAGCAGCCATAGCGACTGTTATAGGCCAAATATCAGGGGCTGTCCTAGGGATTATTATAAACAAGGTAAAGAATAAGGAAATTAAAATAAGCTTTGGTAAGTTTAAGTTTCATGCCGATATCCTAAGGCAAATTTTCTGGATAGGGCTTCCTTCTATCGTTATGACCTCGGTATCATCGGTTGTAGTATTTGCCCTAAACACTATCCTCCAAAGGTTCGGCCAATCAGCCATAGCAGCCTACGGGGTAATGTTTAAACTTCAGACCTTTGCCTTCTTGCCAGTCCAAGGCCTTTCTAACGCCCTAGTTTCCATAGTGGCATACAACTACGGGGCAAGGCTTAAGGAGAGGATTAAGGATGGTATCAAAAAGGCCATAGGGTCAGGCTTTGTCATAGTTTTGATCCTGGTAATAATTCTCTGGGTCTTCCCAAACCAATTACTAGACCTCTTCCATGCAACAGATGATATGAGGAGGATAGGAGTTCCTATGATAAGGATAGTATCCCTATCCTATGTAGTAGCCGCTGTATCTATAGTTGCAGTAGGAGTATTGCAGTCTCTTGGCAATTGGCAAAGTGCAATCTTACAATCTGTCCTAAGGCAACTACTAATCCTAGTCCCTATCTTCTACCTCTTATCTCTAACAGGAAACTTGGATATAGTATGGTGGTCATTCCTCATAGCTGAGGGCTTGGATGCCATATATTGCATATATATCTTGAAGAGAGATATTAGGAAAAAAGTAGATGTATTATAGGCGAGGAGGCAAGAGCCTCCTTTTTAGTTAAAGCCGATTAATAAATAATTTAGGTACTTGGACCTTAACCTATATAGCTCTTGACCTAGGATATAGGTAAGGAGGAGGGCTATTATTAGGATGGGGATTTCATTTCCTACTATAAGGGCCTTAGTTATAATCAGGATACTAGGGAAGATATAAAGGTAGCTTGCCAGAAGGACATTTGTTAAATTGTAGGACTTACTTAGGTCTATGGACTTAATCAAGAGATAGGTCAAAGGGAAAAAGGCTAGCAAGAAGTCATAGGATATCCTAAAGTAATAGGTCACATAAAGCTCTGCTAGGAGGATTATTATTGCTAGAACATAGAGGTAGGGCTTGATACTAACTCCTCTCGCAAACCTTGCTGCCATTACAAATACTCCAAAATATAAGAAAATATCCCTATAACTTGAAAAGCTTTTTATAAAACTGATATAATCAAATAAAAAGAAGATAAGTATAGACAAAAATGCAAAAATATTAGTAAGCTTTGAGCCAAAAATTCTCGTTAAGACAAAGTCCACCAGGAAAAATATTCCTACAAGGCTTATAAGGTCGTAGAGTTTGCCTATAACAAAGGCTATATTTCCTAATAAATTTTTATTGAGACCTACTTGCCCATAAGATATAGTAAAAACTATAATAAGGCTATGAAAGATAAGCGGCAAGAAGAAGATAGCGACCTTCTTAGTCTCCATAAAGGACAAATGGTAGGAAATAAAGGCTATCAAAAAGGAATTTATTAGCCTAAAGACAAACTCGCTATTAACTTTTATTAGAGGGGGCCAAAGTGGGGTAAGTAAACTTATAAGTAAAAGTATAAGGCTACACAGACTTGCCCAATTTACATTTAATTTCTTCATACAATTATCATAGCACAAAAAATAAAAAAATCTAAGGACCGAGGGATATAATGGCTAGAAAAAGATCGACACAAGAAAATCTTGACTTAAATTTTGAACAAAGAGCAAAGGCGCGTGCAGCTAGGCGAGCTGAGAGGAGAAAGAGGGAGCGAAGAAGAAAAATCCTTGCTCTAGGAATAATATTCCTTCTTATAGTCCTTGCCTTTTTCTACTTCAAAAACTCAACTAGCAGGCAAATATCAAAGATGACTGCTGCCATCAAGACCAATGATACTGCCTACCTATCAAAAAATATGGATAAGATGGATGAAATCATAAAAACTCTCGGAGAGTCTTATTCGGAAGATGAGAAGGAAGTCGAAGAATTTTTGGCAAGTAATTTTAAAAACTTGACTATAGAATATGTAGATACAGAAAAAACTGATGAGGGCAAGGAAGTAAGCCTAGATATTAGCAATGTAAATTATATAGATACCTACGATAGCCTGGGAGCTAATCCAAGCCATAAGGCCTATATGGACAAGCTCGCAAGTGAAGATAGCCCACAGAATAAGACAAGTGTAAAGATTTTAATCAAAAAATCATTATTTAGAAATCAAATTTATGAGTCAAGACCCTTTGTAAATGCTATTCTTGGTGGGGCCCTAGACCATACAGATAACAAGGATGGAATATGATAGAAAAAAATAGAGAGAATAAGAAGGGGTTTGTGGATATGAATCCCTTTATGTTTATAATCCAGACCATAGCCATTGCCTTTTTGCCCCAACTTATACTGGGCTTTGTCTTGGGCCTTATACCAAGTACTAGGGTCCAAAACTTCTTCCTCTATGGGACACCGGCAATGATTATTAACCTCTATATAACAGGGGTATCCATTCTCTTTATGTATATCTTTGCCAAGAAAAAAGGCTTTAGCAAAAAAGACTTAGGTCTTAAAGTCGATACGACTCTCTACCTCAAGGGAGCGATTATTGGTGGGGGTATGCTAAGTCTTGCCGTTATCCTAGACTTTGTCTTGGGTGGCCTTAAGATATGGATCAATATTTCCAATATTAGTCTAGGGATTTTTATCTTATTTATAGGAGGTTGGCTCTTACAAGGCTTCCAAGAGGAATTCCTAACCAGGTCTATCCTTATGACTTATTTTAGGGAAAAATACGATATAAAAATGGCGATTTTAATAAATTCCATCATCTTCTCCCTCCTCCACCTAGGCAATACCAGTTTTGGCATCATCCCTCTTATAAATATTTTCCTTATAGGTCTGGTCTTCTCCCTCTTAGTCCTAGTAAGTGATTCCATCCTAGTAGCAGGAGCTGCCCATAGCTTTTGGAATATGTTCCAAGCTAATATCTTTGGTATAGCAGTATCAGGCAACAAAAAAAATATGAACACGATCTTTATGTCAGAGCCAGTAGGAAACAAGCTTATTAGTGGTGGAGGCTTTGGTATAGAAGGATCAATCATAGTTACCATATTGGAAATTATAGCGATAGTAGTCCTCTATAAAAAATTAATAAAAAGGCTAAAATTAGCATAAAAAGACCAGAGCTATTATCTAACTCTGCTAGATGGGGGTCACAGCTCTAGCTGATCCTTTTTTAATAGCATGTTATCCATACAGAGATCATGAGCTTTTTTTCATTTGTCTTGCCTTGTAGGCCCTCTTGGCTTCGTCTTGTTTATTTTTATCTATCTCGATTTTAGCCTTTACTATCTTTTTATCTGATATTTGTAGGATTGTAAGTTTTGAGCCGGCGACATTTATGCTTATATCTTCTTCTAGCTTATCTGAAGGTATAAAGTCTAATTTTTCTATGATAAGGCCTGAGATGGTTTCGTACTTATCTGAATATAGGAAGGTACCCAGGTGTTCATTCACATAGTCTATATCAAGGTCTCCATCGAGCACGAATTCATTATCCTTTATTTTTTTGATTTTAGGAATACTTCTATCGTATTCGTCATCTATTTCTCCGACAATTTCCTCGATTATATCCTCTATAGTAACTATTCCAGAAAATCCTCCATATTCATCTATCAACAAGGCTAGGTGGTTCTTGCTTCTTTGTAATTCCTTTAAGAGCATATCAATTTTTTTGGTTTCTGGCACATAGTAAGGTTCTTTGATACACTTATCAATATCTATACTTTGATAATTATTCTTGGCATATTCTACAAAGAGGTCCTTTATGTAGACAGTTCCCACAATATTATCTGTAGTATCCTTGTAGATTGGAATTCTTGAATAGCCTTCTTCTAGGATTTCGTCGACCCTATCCTTGTTAAATTCATCATAGTCTAGCATATAGATAGAGGTTCTTGGGGTCATTATTTGGTTGGCTATCGTATCGTCAAAGTCCATGATATTTACAATCATTTCTTCGCCAGCTGAGTTTATTACCCCTTGTTGGCTAGATAGCTTGATATACCTCTTTAACTCTTCTTCGCTTATCCTATCTTCTACATCCTCTGAGTATTTACCTAATAATTTAAGGACAATAGCAGTAGAGAAGGACAACAACCTAACGAAAGGATAAAATAATTTTGAAGCTACTGCAACTATCTTACTTGACCTTAGGGCAACCTTCTCTGAGTCTTGGAGGGCAATCCTCTTAGGAACTAATTCTCCAAAGACGAGGGTAAAGTATGAGAGAATCAGGGTTATGATTACAAAGGCTATGGTTTGCCCATAGGGAAGGCCCACGCCTGCTAAAAATTCTCCAAAGACCTTGGAAAGGCTTGTCGCTGCAGATCCTGAAGAGAAAAATCCTGCAAGGGTAATAGCGACTTGGATAGTAGATAAAAATCTATTTTGATCCTGGGTTACATACAAGAGGTTTTTGGCTCTTATATCACCATTATCAGAAAGCTCCTTGATCTTGGCAGTGTTTACCGATACCATTGCCATTTCAGCAGATGCAAAAAAGGCATTGATGCCTGTTAGTACTACAATTAAAATAAGTTTCGGCCGTAAGGCTCCGTCATCCATATTATATCTCCTTTATCTGTTATAAGTGCACTATACCGTAAGAGCCATTAGATATACAAGAATATAAATCATGTATAATATAAAACATTATTTGATAATGGGATAAAGGAACTTATTTTCCGATAATAGTTTTATCAATTTAATAAAAGGGCAGGGAATAGTTTTGTAAGTTTAAAAGTTTGGATAAAATGACCTTATGCTTACTTATAATAACCCTGCCTAAGTAACTATTAGTTTATTTTAATAACCTGGCTTACCTAAAAGCTTAAACATTTGCTTCTTGTACTCCTCAACTCCTGGTTGGTTAAATGGATTTACCCCTAGGATATAGCCTGATACTCCTACAGCTATTTCAAAGAAGTAGAAAAGCTCGCCCAGGCTCTCTGCTGTGAGCTTATCAAGTTCGATTCTAATATTTGGCACGCTACCCTTGACATGGGCTATGGTTGTGCCTTCCATAGCTTGCTTATTGACAAAGCTCAAGGTCTTGCCTTCTAGATAATTAAGGCCATCTAAGTTGTCAGCATCTGCCTTTATACTTAGGTCGATTGCATTATCCTTAACTTCGATTACTGTTTCAAATAAGTTTCTCTTGCCCTCTTGGATCATTTGACCTAGGGAGTGGAGGTCGGTTGTGTTGTTGACAGATACAGGGAAGATGCCCTTGCCGTCTTTTCCTTCTGATTCCGCATAGAGTTGCTTCCACCATTCAGCTACATACTTAAGTTTTGGCTCATAATTTACCAAAACTTCGATATCCTTGCCATTAGCATTTAGCATATTCCTAACAGCTGCATACTTGATAGCGGGATTGTCAAAAGACTTCTCTGTATAGAGGTCTTGGCCCTTCTTGAATCCTGCCATAAAGGCATCTATATCAACTCCTGCTGCCGCTAGTGGCAAGAGGCCTACTGCTGATATTACTGAGAACCTTCCTCCTATATCATCTGGGACAACAAAGGTCTCATAACCTTCAGCATCAGCAAGTTCCTTAAGGGCTCCCTTTTGCCTATCAGTTGTAGCAAAAATTCTTTCTTTAGCTTCTTCCTTGCCATACTTATCTTCGATAGCTTCCTTTAAGAACCTAAAGGCTATGGCAGGCTCAGTTGTAGTACCGGACTTAGAAATAACATTCAAACAATAGTCTACATCCTTCAAATAATCCAGGAGTTCAACCAAGTATTCCCCTGACAATTGATTGCCGGCATAGATTAACTTAACCTTCCTGTCAGAAGAAAAATACTTATCGAGGGCAACATCTACTGCCTTGATTCCAAGATATGATCCACCTATACCAATAGAAACAAGGACATCAGAATTTGACCTAATCCTCTCTGCTGCCTTCTTGATCCTATCAAACTCTTCCTTGTCATAGTCTGTTGGTCTCTCAATCCAACCCAAAAAATCATTGCCCTCTCCACTCTTAGCAATAAGAGTATCAAAAGCCTCCAAGGCCTTAGCCTCATAGTCTTTAAGGCCACTCAAATCTACATTAGTAAAATCAATATTCATAACTACCTCCTATGTAATCTACTTATATTATACCCAATAAGGGCAAAAGCTAGGCTTAAAAATCACAATTGATAATGATTATATATATCAAAATTAGAATGATAAAAATTTTAGAATCATTCTTGACAAAACAAAAAAGTCGTATTATAATATAGACAGATGATAAGAAATAACAATAGATATCGAAAATAAAAAAGGAGATAATACATATGACATCACTAAAAGGAACAAAAACAGCACAAAACCTTATAACATCATTCGCTGGTGAAAGCCAAGCAACAATGAGATATAGATACGCAGCAAAAGTTGCTTCAAAAGAAGGATACAAACAAATTTCTAACATCTTCGAAGAAACAGCTGCAAACGAAGTAGAACACGCTGCAAGATTCTACAAATTCTTAAAAGAAGAATTCAAACTTGAAGCAATCGAACTAAACCCAGAATATACAGCATTCCCAGTTGTATACCATGATACACTAACAAACCTAGAAGGAGCTATCGAAGGCGAAAACGAAGAAGCTGAATCAATGTACCCATCATTTGCTGAAACAGCAAAAGAAGAAGGATTTGATGAAGTAGCTAGAGCATTCACAAACATCGCTAAAGTAGAAGCAGCTCACAGAGATAGATACCAAAAACTACACGACAACGTAGAAAACGGAACAGTATTCGAAAAAGAAGAAGCTGTAATCTGGAAATGTGGAAACTGTGGATTCCTATACGAAGGAAAAACAGCACCAAAGATTTGCCCAGCTTGCAAACACAAACAAGAATACTTCGAAATCGCAAGCTTCAACTATTAATCAACAAAATAGAGAGCCAAGATCCCCGGGGACTAACCCTGGGGATTTTTTTGTCTTTGGAGTATTAACCTGTATAATTTTAGTAGAAGATAAAAAGGAGTTATTATGAATATAATAGTATGTAAAGATTATGATGACATGAGCAAGAAGGCGGCTGATCTTGTTATCAGCAATATGGTAGAGAAGCCTCAAATAAAGCTTGGTCTAGCTACTGGGTCTACTCCGATAGGCCTTTATCAAAACCTTATCAAGGCTAGCGATGAGGGAGAGATTTCTTTTAGGTATGCTAGGAGTGTAAATTTGGATGAGTATGTTGGTATTGATCCAGCTAATGAGCAATCTTACCAATATTTTATGAATGAAAATCTCTTTAACCATGTTAAGTTTGATGAAGGTGCTACCAAGCTTCCTCATGCTCCAGAAGCTGATGAGAAGTATTGCAAGGAATATGATGCCTACCTTGATGAGTTTGGTCAAAGGGATATCCAAATCCTTGGTATAGGACCAAATGGCCACCTAGCCTTCAATGAGCCAAGTGATAAGCTAAATAGAAGGACTTCTATAGTTAAGCTTACTGAAGAAACTATCGAAGCTAATTCAAGATTTTTTGCAAGTAGGGAAGATGTTCCAAAGTACGCTATCTCTATGGGAATGGCAGATGTATTCAATGCAAAGACCTTGATATTACTTGCAAGTGGCAAGAATAAGCACGAAGCAGTAAAGAGACTTATAGAAGAAGATACAATCTATCCAGGACTTCCTGCAAGCTTTTTGACTCTCCATCCAAATGCCTATGTATTTGTTGATGAGGATGCTTATAGGGGATAATCTTACCGGGGCGCATGCTCTGGTTTTTTGGTAAAAAATTACCTCGGCATGAGCCGAGGTTTTACTTTATACAGAAAGTAGGGCGCCTGGTCCTACTGGAAGGCCTATTAGCATCCAACCTATTAGCACCAAGGTCCAAACTCCCAGGAAGGATAGGGAGTAAGGGAGCATGGTTGAGATAAGAGTACCAAGGCCCTTTTGCTCATCGTATCTTTGCATGAAGATAACAATCATAGCAAAGTAGTTCATAAGTGGACTTATGATGTTGGTTGATGAGTCAGCTATCCTGTAGGCTACCTGGGTTAGCTCTGGTGATAGGCCAAGCTCGAAGAACATTGGCACAAAGATAGGAGCCATGATAGCCCATTTTGCTGAAGCTGATCCTATAAAGAGGTTGATGAAGGCAGATATTAGGATAAATAGAACTATGAGTGGTATACCTGAAAGTCCTATTGATTCTAGGAATTCTGCCCCCTTTACGGATAGGATTGTACCCAGGTTGGTATAGGCAAAGAGGGATACAAATTGGGCTGCAAAGAAGGATAGGACTAGAAAACCTGCCATAGAGGACATGGAGTGGGTCATAGCTTCTACTAGGTCCTTGGAATTATTAATCTTTCCTACAGTTTTACCAAAGACAAAGCCTGGTATGATAAACAAGAGGAAGATAGCGAAGATTAGTCCATGGGCTAGGAAGTTTTCGAGGGTCATCTCTCCATTGGCGTTGGCCTCTCTAAGGATAGCATTTTGTGGGATGGTTAAAAATCCTAAAAATACTAGGTAAATCCCTATACTGATGAGGGCGTTTCTAAGCCCCTTCTTCTCAAGGTCTGTAAGTGCTTTGTCTTCTCCTACATAAGATCCCTTGTATTCTCCTAGGTTAGGTATTACTACCTTTTCTGTAATCACAGTTCCTACTAGGGTTAGGAGGAAGGTAGATACTATTAGGAAGTACCAGTTACCTGTTACATCTACTGAGTAATTGATATTTGATGCTCTGAGGGCTTCGTTGGTTATCCCTGATAGCAAGGCATCTGTTGGTCCAAATATAAGGTTGGCAGAAAATCCTCCAGATACTCCGGCAAAGGCTGCTGCAAGACCTGCTATAGGGTGCTTGCCTGCTGCTGCAAAGATCAAGGCTCCTAGGGGAATTACCACTACATAGCCAGCATCAGATGCTATATTTGATACAATACCTGCAAAAACTACTGCAGCTGTAAGTATTAGAGATGGGACGTTTGATAAGAGCTTCTTTAGCCCTGCATCAAAAAATCCAGAATATTCAGAAACCCCTACTCCAAGCATTGCCACGAGGACTACTCCAAGTGGGGCAAAGGAGGTGAAGTTTCCTACTACTGATGTGAAGATGTGGCGGATACCTTCTGCATTTAAGAGAGAAACTGCTGCGATTTGAGTTTCTTGTTCAGCCTTGGCATCATAATATTCTACTGATAGGCCTGCTGATGCAGAAATATGGGCAACTATAGCTAGGATTGCTATCATTATTACAAAAATTATAGCTGGATGAGGGAGGGCATTGCCGACTTTCTCTATCTTAGCTAAAATCCCAGATGATTTTTCTTTGGGTGAATTTTTTACTTTCGACATATAAATTCCTTTCCTATAAATATATTATTGCTATTATGTATAACAACCCTCTAATTATATCATATTGCTGCATATATTCATAGATTTTGTATGGATTAATAAATCTTGGCTAGAAAAAACCGGCCTAAGCCGGTAGGGTGGGTTGGAATTTCTAATCTATTAGAAGGCCCAATTTCCATTTTCGAAGATTTTGAATTTTTCATCTGCCTTGTAGCCGATTATTTCTAGGTCGCTTGTACCGACCATGAAGTCTTCGTGGATTAGGGAGTCGTTTATGCCGAGTTCTTCTCTTACCTTCTCATCTTCTACACTAGAGCCATCCTTGATGGTTGTTGGGTAGGCCTTGCCTAGGGCAAAGTGGCAGGAGGCGTTTTCGTCAAAGAGGGTGTTGTAGAAGAGGATGTTGGAGTTTGATATAGGAGAGTCATATGGCACTAGGGCGATTTCTCCTAAGTTTTTTGATCCCTCATCACTTTCTAGCATCTTTGCTAGGGTGTCCTTACCAACCTTGGCATCAAAGTCCACGACCTTACCATTTTCAAAGATAAAGTAGAAGTCATCGATTACTACTCCATTGTAAACAAGGGGCTTGCTTGCTACGAGCTTACCATTTACATCATCGTATTGAGGAGAGGTGAAAACTTCTTCTGTTGGCATATTTGGTATGAACCTATCTCCCTTGGCATTGGTAGATCCTGCTGACATCCAGATGTGGTTTTTAGGTAGGCCTACTTCTAGGTCAGTTCCGTTGGATGACTTGTAGTGGACTTTGTCAAATTGGTGAGAGTTAAGGAAGGATGCCTTTTCATCAAGGGTATTGATGTGGTTTTGCCAATTTGCTTTGGTTTCTTCCCATGATTCGCTTACCCTAGATACATCAAGGATTACTTCCCATAATTTATTGTAGGCTTCTTCTTCTGATAGGTTAGGGAAGACTTTTTTTGCCCATTTTTTGTTTGGGACTGATATTACTAGCCAAGACACTATGTCATTCATGGTGTATTTGATAAATTCCTTGCTCTTCTCGCTCCTTGCTTTGATGGATTCTGCGATTTTTACTTGGTCAAGTCCATTTAGTAGGTCAGGGTCTTCTGATACTATGGAGATCCTGTTTGATTTTTTCTCTGCTATTTGGTATCTAGATTTTTCTACTTGCCAGTCAGGTACTTCATTTAGGGTATCACCAGCTTGGTATTCATAGTTAAGTCTTGTTATCCTGTCATCTTTCCAGTCGATAGCTACATTACGAGCTTCTTTCTTGTAGGCTTCTTCTGTGATAAGTCTCGCAAGCTCTGGGCTTTCTACTGGAGTTGATATAAGGACGTCTTCGTCTTTTTGTACATTAACGCCAAACTCTACTGCGAGTTTAGCAAAGTTTTCTATTCTTTTATCCATTTATTCCTCCTTTTTTATGATAATTATACTTGCTTTTTGGGTAAAAAAACACATTACAAGTAGGATAAAATATTTATAGGAGTAAAATGATACTAATATTTAAATAATTATTTAAAGGAGGATCATTTGAAAAAGAGAAGTGAAGTCGATGTCAAAGAGACATGGAAAATAGAAGATATGTATGCAAATGATGAGGCTTGCTACAAAGAAGCTGATGATTTAGCTGAAAAGGCCAAGGCCTTTGCTGAGAAATATAAAGAATTAAAGAGCGAAGATGATGTTTTTAACTCATTGGAAGAGTATTCAGACATAGTTGCCATAGCATCTACCCTATCTACCTTTGCTGGTATTTCTATGGAAGTAGATAATACTGACCAAGATTTAATCAAGAGGGATGCTGCTATTTCTGATAGGCTAGCGAGTATTTTTGCTGGACTTTCATTTTATGGTGGAGCCTTGGCTAAGCTAGACCAAGAAATCCTAGAAAAGGTAGCAGCTGACCACAAGGAATATGCCTACTATATCGAAAGGATTCTAAAGAAAAAAGAACACATCCTAGCAGATGAAACAGAAAGCGCCCTAGCTTCCCTCGCACTAACCTTCGATGCCCCATACAAAAACTATAACGATATGCGTTATGGAGATATGGACTTTGAAAACTTCACCTATGAGGGAGAAGAGATTGTCCTAAACCACAATACCTTTGAAGAGTTCTTGGAAGCAGAACCTAGGACAGATCTTAGAAGGGAAGCCTTCAAGAGATACCATGATGTTTTAAGAAAGTATCAAAACGCCAATGCTTCAATTTATAACACCCAAGTTACAAATGAAAAGAAGCTAGCAGATATTAGGGGCTATGAATCAGTCTTCCACTACCTCTTAGCTGACCAAGATGTGGACTTTGATGTTTATGAAAAGCAACTAGATACCATAATGGAAAAGCTTGCTCCTCACATGAGAAAGTATGCTGGCATTATCAAAAAACATTACGGCCTTGATGAGATGACCTATGCTGACCTAAAGCTTGGTATAGGAACAGACAATGAAAAGGACCTAAGCATAGATAAGGCTCGTGAATACATCCTAGATGGCCTATCACCATTAGGAGAAGAATATACAAGTTACTTGGATAAGGCCTTCAAGGATAGGTGGATAGATTATTCACAAAATATTGGTAAGAGAACAGGGGCCTTCTGTGCATCCCCATACAATTCTCACCCATATATAATGACAACCTACAACAACAAGATGAGCCAAGTTATGACCTTATCTCATGAACTAGGCCATGCCCTACAAGGCATCTATTCAAATGCCAATCAAAAGTCCTTGCTAGCAGATATGTCCATGTACTTTGTAGAGTCCCCTTCAACTGCCAATGAGATAACCATGGAGAGGTACCTACTAAATAAGGCTAGTGATAAGAAGGAAAAATTATGGGTCCTATCAACTATGATAAGCAAGACCTACTACCACAACTTTGTAACCCACTTTATGGAAGCTGTCTTCCAAAGAGATGTTTATAGGGCAATCGAGAGGGGTGAGAGCCTATCTGCCTATGACCTAAACAAGATGTTTATGGATAATCTTGAGAAATTCTGGGGAGATTCTGTAAAACTTGTTGATGGGGCAGAGCTAACCTGGATGAGACAACCTCACTACTATATGGGACTTTACCCATACACCTATTCTGCAGGCCTTACCATAGGAACTGTTATATCAGATAGGATAGTAAATGGTAATGACGAAGATAGGAAGAGATGGCTTGATGTTCTCAAATTAGGTGGATCTATGGGACCAATAGACCTTGCCAAGGCTGCAGGAGTTGATATGACCAACACCAAGGCCCTAGAAGAAACTATAGACTTTATAGGATCAATCATCAATCAAATAGACGAACTAGTTGAAGAACTTGGCCTATATAAATAAAAGTAAGGGACGGGGAGCAATCCTCGTTCTTTTTTTAGTGAGAAAGTTGGGGTCCATAATATTATTTCTAGATAATGGGTATAAAAGAAATATGAACTTTAAAAGCTAATAAGTACTTTGGTACGAGATAAAGTAAGTCTAGGAAGACTTAAGGAGGTAAGAATGAAAAAATATGATATTGTAGTTATCGGTTTTGGAAAGGCAGGCAAGACCTTTGCCAAGTTTTCAGCTGGTCTTGGCAAGAAGGTAGCCTTGGTAGAAAAATCCAACAGGATGTATGGGGGAACTTGCATCAACGTGGCCTGCATACCTACCAAGGTCTTGGTTAAGGCTGAGAGGGAGGGGCTTGGCTATGAGGAGGCCCTTGCTAGAAAATTTGAAGTAGTCGAGGATCTTAACAATAAAAACTACCACAACCTAGCTGATGAAGAAAATATTGATGTCATAGATGGCGTGGCCAAGTTTATTTCCAATAAGGAGATAGAAGTGACTGATGATGAGGGTCAAAGTCATCTAATAGGTGGAGATATCATCCTCATAAATACAGGCTCTACCCCAAATAGACCTAAAATTAGAGGCATAGATAGTCCTAGGGTCTATGACTCAGCTTCCTTTCTGGACCTTAGGGAAAGACCTGACTCCCTGGTTATAATTGGTGGGGGCTATATATCCCTAGAATTTGCTTCCTTTATGGCAGGCTTTGGCTCCAAGGTTACCCTCCTTGCAAGGTCTGGGGTCCTTAATAAGGAAGATAAAGACATAGCTGATGAAGTAATAAAGGATCTTGAGGCCAAAGGAATAGAAATCGTAAGAGGAGCAGAAACTCAAGAAATATTTGACCAAGATAAGACTAGCATAGTAAGAACAAACAAGGGAGACTATGAGGCAGATGCAGTCTTAGTTGCTGTGGGTAGACACCCTAATACCGAGGGACTTGGACTTGAAAATACAGACATAGACCTTGGAGAGCGTGGGGAGATTCTTGTAGATAAGAACCTAGAAACAAGTGTAAAAAATATCTATGCGGCAGGAGATGTTATAGGAGGCCTACAATTTACCTACAAGTCCCTCGATGACTTTAGGATTATAAAGAGTCAAGTCTATGGAGATAAGTCTTATAATGAAGAAAAAAGGGGAGCCATCCCTTATGCAGTATATATAACCCCAGTCTTGGCAAGGATAGGACTTACTTACGAGGAGGCCAAGGATAAGGGCTATGACCCAGTAGAAAATAAGGTCCAATTAAATCAAATTCCTCGCCACAAGATAAATAATGATCCTAGGGGCTTATTTAAAGTGGTAGTTGACAAGGAAAGCAAGATGATCCTCGGGGCTAGCCTCTACGGAGAAAATGCAGAAGAGCTAATTAACTATATCAAGATGGCTATAGATAATGATATACCTTATACTTATATAGAAAATGCTATCTTCACCCACCCAACAATGACCGAATCTTTTAATGACCTAATGAAATTCTAGGCAAAATATAACCGGTAGCCAGGAAAAATCTTCCTTGGACTTACCGGTTTTAATAATTTCTTATAAATTTTTTACATAGGTCTTGGCCTTTTTGATTAGGAGGACTTTCTTATGGTTTGGGACAAATTGCCTCTTAGAAAAGCAGTCGTAGGAAGCTTGTCTAATCTCATCCATTATGGCCCTATATATTAGAGATGCAGTGTAGACTGGAAGTCTTGAGTCTTCGCCAATATACTTGAGGTAGTCATTGAAGCTATCGTAGTAGGATTCGCTAAGCCTAGCAAGATCCTCCCACAAATTTATAAAGGCCCTAAAGGCTTCTCCCTCTTTCTTGCCCTCATTAAAGGCTATTAACTTTTCCTTATCTAGTCCATATTTTCCTAGAAGATCACTTGGGAGGTAGACCCTATCCCTATCTCTTAGGTCTTCGCCCACATCCCTTAGGATGTTGGTGATTTGCATGGCGATACCTAGGTTTTCACAGGCAGCGAGGAGGTCAGGTCTTGTTAAGTCTTCTTTCTTTCTTATAATTATAGGGAGCATGGACCTTCCAACAGAGCCTGCCACCAGGGAAGAGTAGGTTATGAGATCCTCTATACTTTCTATGTCCCTAAAATCAAGGTCCATCTTTTGACCTTCTATCTGCATCAAGAAGGCCTGGCTATCGATTTGGTAGGTCCTTATAGTAGCCTCGAAGGCATCCCACCATGGATAATTATTTCTTGGGCCATCTCCTTCGGGTATAGCCAAGAGGTCATCTCTTAGGAGGTTGATTTTTTTTAGGGAGTCTTCTCTATTGAGATCTGTGCTTTCATCCGTTATATCGTCTATGGTTCTAAAAAATCCATAAAGGGCTGCCACAGCCAGGAACTTCTTCTCATCTAGCATCTTGAAGGCCTTGTAGAAACTTTTTGAATTTTCCCTTAGGATGTCGACCGATATCTTGAAGGATTTATCTAAATTATTTGCCATCAGTAGTAATCCTTTATGACTTCCTTGGCACAAATCCTACCACCCTCTAGGGCTATAGGAACTCCTGCTCCTGGGTGAGTAGATGAGCCTGTGAAGTAAAGACCTTCGCAAGCAAGGGACTTACTTTGTGGTCGCCAGTGGTTACTTTGCCTGAGGGTTGGTTGGAGACCAAAGGTTGCTCCCCTATAGGCTGAGAATTTTTTCTCAAAGTCATAAGGGGTGTAGACCTTCTCCTCGATGATTTTATTTGGAAGGCCAGCTAGGCCTGGGAGATTAACTAACTTTTCTAGGGCCTTTTGCCTAAAATAATCAACGGTCTTATCGTCATAGTCAAACTTCTTTATTCCAAGCTCTGGTACAGGGATTAGGAGGTAGAAGGAAGACTTATTGTCCTTGCCTGTATTTGGATCTAGCTTTGATGGGATAGATAGGTAAATAGAAGGATCTTCTAGGAGGTCTCCTGCAAAGATTTGCTCTAGGTTCTTATCAAGGTCCTTACTAACTACAAAGGTATGACCTGCCAAATCATCGAAGACTCCATCGACAGCCCAGTAGAAGATAAGGCAAGAGCAAGAGTAATCCATCGAATCTATCTTCTCTTTCTTGTACTTGCCCTTGATGGAATCATCATCAATTAGTTCATTCATAGTATAAGGGAAGTCGGCATTGGAAATTACTATATCAGATTCGATTAGCTTATCTCCAATCTTTATCCCCTTGATTTTCTTATCCTGAGCAATGATTTTTTCTACCTTGGAATCATAATGAATCTTCCCACCAAGCTCTACAAAGAGCCTTTCCATAGCCTCTGCCATGGAGTGCATCCCACCTTCTAGGGTCCACACACCATACAAGAGTTCTATCATAGGGATGATATTGTAGAGGGATGGGCCATTAGAAGGAGATACTCCTATATAGAGGGTCTGAAAACTTAGCATCTCTTGGAGGTCCTTGGATGGGATGTACTTGGCCATCATATTCTTGGCAGAATCGAAGGTCTTAAGCCTTAGGGCCTGGATAAGCATATTTGGATTGTAAATATCCCTTTTGTGCCTGAAGGGCCTTCTTATAAAATACTTGAGGGCTATCTTATATCTTTTGTAGATATCAGCGAGATATTTTAAAAATCCCTCATCACTCCCATCACCAAAGCTCTCAGCTATTTTCATTAGGTCAATGAGGTCAGAATTTAACCTATAGGACCTATAGTCTTCTGCGAAATAAACATCATACATGGGATTAACTTCCTTAAAAGCAATATAGTCCTTGGGATCTCTGCCGACCTTGGTAAAGACTTCCTCATAGACTTCTGGCATCATAACAAGGGTAGGGCCCACATCAAGGGGATGTCATCTACATAGATCCTCTCCATCTTGCCACCAGGCTCGCTATTTTTTTCATAAATTTCTACATCGTAGCCCCTATCGACTAGCTCAATTGCAGCCGAGAGGCCTCCCATTCCAGCTCCTATTACACTTACTTTTTTCCTATCCAAATCTACCACCTCTTAGTTAATTTATTGAAAATATTATCTGAAATCTTGCAGGACATGGCCCTATAAGATTCAATCTCATCCTTATCAAAACCATCCATTATAATGCCAAGCCATTCATCAATAGCCTCCTTAATGGAAGGCATCATATTCAAACTTCTACCTGTAAGATAGCACTCCTTTTGCCCTAGGGAAGAGTCACTATCAAGCCTATAAATCAAATCTCTTTCTTCAAGCCTTTTCATAAGCTTTGAAAGATTAGACTTATCAATCCCCGTAAAATCAATCAGCTTATATTGGAAAATCCCTGGAGATTCATTACATACCAGAAGAACAATCAGCTCTTGCATAGAAATATCCTTCTCTTCCAAGATGTCCTCGAGGATCTTCTTTCCATACCTATAAAAAATATTAATAAAACAAATAAACTCCATAAGGCCTCCTTACATATTTATATATATACTTTATCATTAGAGTTTCAAAAGACAACTACATTAACTATATATTTAACAAGTAGGCTAAAATAAATAAGCAAGCTATATGAATAAATCCCTTAGCCAATAAAAAGGATAATCATGAGGTGGGTGGGTCTATCCTAGAAAATCTTTTTATTTGCTAAAAAATATGGTAAAATTAAGATGACAATTGATAATGATTTTTATTTCAAAAGGATGTTAAGGAAGTAGCAAGGAATATATCTACCATAGGTATATATTTAAGATAAGGAGTGATGATTATGACTTTAAAAGATATTCCAGTAGGAAAATCTGCAAAAATTAAAAAAGTCGGAGGCCAGGGTTCGACCAAGAGGAGGATTATGGAAATGGGAGTTACTAGGGGAACTACTGTTCTAGTTAGAAAGAAGGCACCCCTTGGGGACCCTATCCAATTATCGCTTAGGGGCTTTGAGCTTACTATAAGAAAATCCGATGCCGAAAATATTTTGGTAGATAGCCTATGACCTTTCAAATAGCCCTCGCAGGTAATCCCAATTCAGGCAAGACTACACTTTTTAATTCCCTAACAGGATCCAACCAAAAGGTAGGTAACTGGCCAGGGGTTACTGTCGATAAAAAAGAAGGAAAATTAAAGGGTCATGGGGATATAGTTATCGAGGACCTACCTGGGATTTATTCCCTCTCTCCCTACACAATGGAAGAGATTGTAAGTAGGAGGTACTTGATTAAAAATAAGCCGGACTTGATTGTGAATTTGGTCGATGCCTCTAACCTTATCAGAAACCTCTACCTCACAAGCCAACTCTTGGAGCTTGGTATTCCGACTATTATTGCCCTAAATATGATGGATATCCTAGAAGCCAATGGGGACTATGTGGATATCAATAGGCTATCAGAGCTTTTGGGAGTTAAGGTAGTAGAGATAGTTGCCAATAGGGAAGATGGCCTTGATGAGCTAAAGAAAGCCATAATCGAAGCCAGGGATGAGAAGATCTATCCCCATCCCCTAACCTTTTCATCTGATATGGAAAAGGGGCTTGCAGAAATTAAAAATCTCTTTGCAGAAGATCTGAATGAGGACTTTGCTAGATTTTACTCGATAAAGTGCTTTGAAGAAGACGAAGATATGATGAAAGATCTTTCTTTAAGTCCTGATAAGCTCATAAAGATAGAAGAGATAAGACAAAGATTTAGAGAGATATATGACGATGATGTTGAATCAATCATAATCACAGAAAGGTATGACACCCTCTCTGGTATAGAGGATAATATCCTAAGACGAAAGCCAATCAAGTGGACCAAGACCGACAAGATAGATAGGATAGTTACAAGTAAGTACCTGGGTCTTCCGATTTTTGCCCTGGTTATGTTTGTTATCTACTACCTCTCCATAGCGACAGTAGGGACAAGCGCTACCGATGCAGTCAATGGATTTTTTGAAAATACCCTGGCACCTTTAGCTGCAAGTCTTCTTGAGTCGATTGACGTCCACCCAGCCATAGTAGGTCTTGTTAGCGATGGAATTATTGCTGGTGTGGGGGCAGTCCTTGGATTTTTGCCTCAGATGGTAGTCCTCTTTACCCTCCTAAGTCTCCTTGAAGATATAGGCTATATGTCAAGGGTTGCCTTTGTCATGGATAGGATCTTTAGGAGCTTTGGACTATCTGGTAAGAGCTTTATCCCGATAATGATATCTACAGGGTGTGGAGTGCCAGGGATTCAGGCATCAAGGACCATAGAAAATGACAGGGACAGAAGGATTACTATAATGACTTCGACCTTTATGCCATGCTCTGCCAAGCTTCCTGTAATAGCTATGGTAGCAGGGATATTTTTTGGAGAAAACCAGGCCTGGGTTACTTTTTCCTTCTATATGATAGGGATTTTGGCAGTAATTATTTCTGGCCTTATCCTTAAGAAGTTTAAGAGCTTTGCCTCAAGGCCAGCTCCCTTTGTAATGGAGCTACCAGAATACCACATGCCAAGGCTAAAATCTGTAGTAAGGGAAGTCTACAACGAGGCGTCAGCCTATGTAAAGAGGGCAGGAACTATAATCTTATTATCAACTATAATAATATGGTTCTTGTCAAACTTTAGCTTTAGCCTAGACTTGGTAGGAGATAGGACAGAAGATAGCATCCTAGCCCACCTAGGGTCCTTGCTTTCTTATATCTTTGCCCCACTAGGCTTTGGCTCCTGGCAGGCAGCAGTTGCTACGATTTCGGGCTTTGTTGCCAAGGAAAATGTAGTATCGACTGTAGGGGTCTTACTAAATACTAGTGTAGATACTACAGGAACTATGAGCCTTCTAGAAGGTTTCAATATAATAATAGGAGATAGTGTAGCTGGCTATTCCTTCTTGCTCTTTAATATGCTCTGCATGCCTTGCTTTGCAGCAGTAGGGGCTATAAAGACCGAGATGAATGATATGAAGTGGACACTTGCAACTATAGGCTACCAAATGGGCTTTGCCTATGTCATAAGCTTTATATTCTACAATATAGCAAGGTTTATCCAGACAGGAAACTTTGGACTAACAACAGGCCTTGCCCTAGGAGCTATAATAGTGATGGGATACTTGATATTTAGAAAGGGAAATTACAGAGAAGAATAAAGGAGAGAATATGAATTTACAATCATGGATTATACTAATAGGAATACTTGCTCTTTGCTCATATATAGTTTATAATAATTTTATTAAGGATGGGGGAGATACAGGCGCTTGCAAAAACTGCTCTCAATCAAAGAATCTAAACCATAAGTTTAAGAGAAGATAGATTTCTATTTTAAATCGATAAAAGCCGATTCTTTAAAGAATCGGCTCCTATTAAAATCAAATATAAAGCTTGGAACACCTATTAGTAATTTTAAGCTTTGTCACATATGTAGCCAAAGGCAGGACCACATATCATACTACAAGTGAAACCAGCAACAGGAAAAGCTAGTCCAATGCCTCCACAGTAAGTTGTACAGGCAAGAGCTCCCCCCATATCACATACAAACTTTGGTAGACTATAACGTAACTCCTTTAAGTATTTTGCGTCGGAGTATGAAAAATAATCTTCGGAATGTAGAGTGTTTTTGTTGATAATTGTTGAATGTAAGGATAAAATAGCTTTAAAATCTTTTGAATAAGCTATTTGTGTATACATATAATAATTATCATTTTCATAAGATATCGGTATTAAAATACCATTATCTCCTTCTTTAGATTTAACTAGAGCAGGTTTTAGTGAATTGTTTTCGATAATACTGAATTTATCGGATTTAACTTTTTGAGTATAGCCTGAATAATCAAGAGTTTTTTCTATACTGTTCAATTCTTCATTATCTATTTCGTAAGGACTTATTTCATAATTCAAATCGATATTTTCAGCATTTTGTATTACTAGATCAGTATAATTATTACTATCGGCTAAGGAATTTTGCAAAAGTGGGAAAGATAGTAATAATATTGATAGAATAATCGACATTACTTTTTTAATCATTTTTACCTCCTATAAAATTTTCTAATTCTTCTTTCTTAGTAAATCCTGTTAATCTTTTAATTTCTTTATTTCCCTTGTATTTTACTATTACAGGGACGGATGTTACATTCATATTTTTAACTATCTTGTATCCGTTAAAGGCACTATCTAGCTTGTTCATATCAACGTAAAAAAGGTTTTCTCTTTCATTGCTAATATTGTGTAGCTCTTTTTTTTGCATCTTACAAAATGGACAATCTTCACTGGCGTAGATAAAAATGTATTCATTATCTATATCGTCTGAATAGTTGAGTGCTTGTTCGACTGACAAGGTATTTATATTGGGTGTTTTTATAAACGCTATGATTTGAATTATTAAAAATACAATCCATAGAATTATGAATGCTGACACCTGGCCTTTTGAAAAATTAAAAGAAGGAATACTTAAAATAAATTTTACGATTAAAGAAAATAATAGAAAAGCTAAGAAATATGCAAGGGGCACAAGTATATTTTCGATAGAAAAGCCTTTCTTGAATAAAACGTAGTTTCCTATACTTACAGCAATAGCTGCTACTACTCCCATTAAGGGGATGTAGGGCAGATTTTTTGCTATATTATCTTTATGATTAATCATATTTTTTGTGTTCCAATTTAAATATATCATAAAAAAATTTTTTTGTAAAATAATTTAATTACATCTTATTTAAAAATAGTTAAATAATTAAAATATTTTGGTATTTACAATTTTTACATTTACCACTTAAAAAAATCATCAAAATATTATATAATAGAAACATAGTATACAAGAGATTTTAATATATAAGGAGAAGATAATGAGTAAAGTTAGAGTTAGATTTGCACCATCACCAACTGGTTATCTTCATATAGGAGGACTAAGGACAGCCTTGTTCAACTACCTATATGCAAGACACACTGGTGGGGATATGATTTTAAGAATTGAAGATACAGATAGGACCCGTTATGTAGAAGGAGCTATAGAGAACCTCCTTAAGGCATTAAAATGGTCTGGAGTTGAGATAGATGAGGGAGTAGTCCTAGATGAAAATGGAGAAGTTAGCCAAAAGGGAGACTTCGGTCCTTATATCCAATCAGAAAGGGTAGAAAAGGGCATATACGATAAGTATATCAAGCAACTTATAGATGAAGATAAGGCTTACTACTGCTTCTGCAGCCAAGAAAGAATAGATAGGTTAAGAGAGCAACAAAAGGCTGACGGTCTTACTCCAAAGTATGATGGTCTATGCCGTTCTATCCCTAAGGAAGAGGCTCAAAGAAGGGTAGATAATGGCGAGCCACACACAGTTAGACTAAAACTACCAGCTGATACAGATATTACCTTCAATGATAGGATCAAGGGCAAGATTACCTTCAATACTGATGACCAAGATGACCAAGTCCTTATCAAGAGAGACGGCTATCCAACCTACCACTTCGCAGTAGTAGTGGATGATCACTTGATGGGTATTACCCACGTAGTACGTGGAGATGAGTGGATTTCATCAACACCAAAGCACGTTTACCTCTACCAAGCCTTTGGCTGGGAAGCACCAGAATATATTCACCTACCAACCGTTCTTAACAAGGAGCACAAGAAGTACTCAAAGAGAAATGGGGATGGTATGGTAGAAGACTTCATAGAAGAAGGCTATATGCCAGAAGGTCTAATCAACTTCCTATCTCTATTGGGCTGGTCACCTGATAGTGAAGAAGAGATTTTCACTATAGAAGAGCTAGCTAAGCAATTTGACTTTGATAGGGTTAACAAGACTGGGGCTGTATTTGACAAGAAAAAACTTGATTGGATCAACGGCCACTATGTAAGAGAGCTTCCAGTAGAAAAGCTTGCTCAAGAGATTAAACCATATATGATAAAGGCTGGACTAATTGATCAGTCTTATCCAGATGAGAAGCTAAATCTCCTTGCAGCAACCTGGCAATCAGCCATAAACAAGTTCTCAGATGCACCAGAGCTTGCCAAGAACTACTACCTAGCTGATAGCGATATTGACTATGATCAAGAAGCGCTCGATGCTATAAAGACTGACGATGCCAAGAAACTCTTCGATGCCTTTATAGGAGAGCTTGAAGGCATAGATGAAGTAGACGAAGAATTTGCTACTACTGTAATGAAGAAGATTCAAAAGCAAACAGGTATCAAGGGCAAGAACCTATGGTTCCCAGTAAGGGCCGCCCTCACAGGATCTGTCCATGGCCCTGAACTATCCAATGCCTTCCAAATCATGGGCAAGGACAAGATGAAAGAAAGACTAGAATACGTAAAGGAAAACTTTTAATGAAAATTTATAACACGCTTACAAGACGAAAAGAAGAATTTACCCCCATAGAAGATGGGAAAATCAGGATGTATGTCTGTGGGCCGACTGTTTATGATTATATGCACATAGGTAATGCTAGACCCCTAGTTGTATTTGACACCTTTAGGAGATATATGACCTACAGGGGCTATGATGTAAAATATGTGGTTAACTTTACTGATGTAGACGATAAGATAATAAATAAGGCAATAGAAGAAAATATCACAACCAAGGAAGTTAGTGATAAGTATATCAAAGCCTATATGGAAGATGCCAGGGACTTAAATGTCGATGAAGACAATACTATCCACCCTAGAGCAACAGAAGTTATGGATGATATAATATCCTTTGTTAAGGGCCTAGTAGATAAGGGGGCAGCCTATGAGTCTGATGGAGATGTCTACTTTGATGTATCCAAGGCCCATGACTATGGAAAGCTTTCAGGGAAAAATATTGACGATCTTATAAGTGGAGCTAGCAATAGAGTCGATGATAATGATTCTTCCAAGAAAAAGTCTCCAGTGGACTTCGCCCTTTGGAAAAAAACTAAACTCGAAGGAGAAGTTAGTTGGGATTCCCCTTGGGGAAAGGGTAGGCCAGGCTGGCATATAGAATGCTCAACCATGTCCAAGAAAATACTCGGTGAAACTATAGACATCCACGCGGGTGGAGAGGATCTAGAATTTCCCCACCACGAAAATGAAATTGCCCAATCAGAAGGACTTAATGAGAAGACTTTTGCCAACTACTGGATGCATAACGGAATGATCCAAGTAGATGGAAGCAAGATGAGTAAGTCCTTGGGTAACTTCTTTACCCTTCGAGATATCAAAGAAGAATATGACCTAGGGATAATTAGGTTCTACCTTTTGACAACAAACTACAGGCAACCTATTAACTTTACAAGGGAGATAATAGAGCAAGCCAAGGCCTCTCTCCAAAGACTAACCAATGCCTACTTCAAGCTAGAAGAGCATGTAGAAAAGGCTGAGGCTAAAGAAACAAGCGATGAAGAAAAGGCTATGGAAGAAGACCTTGAATCCTTCAAAGAAAGATTTATAGAAGTTATGGATGATGACCTAAACACAGCTGATGGTATAACAGTCTTGTTTGATATGGCAAAATTCATAAATACCAAGGTTGATAAGTCATCAAGCAAGGTCTTTGTTGAAAAAGTCTTTGCCCTCTACAAGGACCTCTTTTCTGTCCTAGGTCTTGTGGCAAAGAAGAAAGAATATTCTGACATAGATGTAGAAGAGATTGAAAGACTAATCGAAGAGAGAAATCTTGCCAAGAAGGCTAAAAATTATGACCTTGCTGATAAAATCAGAGATGACCTATCCGCTATGGGAGTTAGGATCCAAGATAGCCGTGATGGGGTCAAGTGGGAGCTTATGTAATGGATAAGATTTATGGAAGAAAGCCAATCTTAGATGCCTTAGATAGCGATATAGTCTTTGAGAAAATATATATCCTAAAACAAAATTCAAAAATCCTAGATCAAATAATAGCAAGTGCTCAAGCTAAAAATATAAAAATAGATTTTGTAGATAAGAGATTTTTTGATAATATAGATATAAACCACCAAGGTTTGATGGCAGAAGTAAAATCCTTCGAATACACAGACATAAAAGACCTGGCTAAGGCAACTAGATTGATTATCCTCGATAGGATAGAGGACCCTCATAACCTGGGGGCCATAATAAGAAGTGCAGAGAGCTTTGGCTTTGATGGGGTGATTATTCCTGATAGGAGGTCAGCTAGTGTAAATCCTACAGTATATAAGACAAGTGCAGGGGCTATTGCCAATATGAAGCTAGCCAGAGTAAAAAACCTAACTAGGACTATAAAAGACCTCAAGGATGAAGGATTTTGGGTTTATGGACTGGCAGGAGAAGCAGAAGAAAGCCTCCCTAATGTAGACCTAAAGGGCAAGGTTTGTCTAGTAGTAGGCAATGAAGGCAAGGGCATATCTAGACTTGTAAGGGACAATTGTGATATGCTTATTAATATACCGATACTAGGCAAGGTGAATAGTTTAAATGTATCAGTTGCTGCAGGGATAGCAATCTATGAGGTCTTGAGGCAAAATGGCTTTCACTAAAAGAAATATTACCTTTATAGATGGATACAATGTCATCAACAAGCGGCAAGAGCTTAGAGACATATCCAAAGAAAACCTCTCCCATGCTAGGGATAGCCTTATAGAAGAAATGGCAGAATACAAATCCTTGTCTGGAGAAGAAGTAACCATAGTCTTCGATGCCTATAACCTTGATAGGATAAAAGAAACTTACGAAGAAAAATATGGGATGAAGATCGTCTATACCAAGAGATTTCAAACGGCAGATAGCTATATTGAAAGGGAAGTAGCAAAGATTGATAGGCATCACAATATAAAAGTTGTAACAGATGATGCTGCAATCCAGACCCAAGCTTATGGAAGGGGAGCTTTGAGAGTTAGCTCTAATGAATTAAAACTAGATCTAGATAGACTCAGGAATAAGATAAAAAAAGTAAAGAGAGTTAACTTTAGCCAAAACCTCACTACCTTCCCAATATCAAGCGACCTATCTCAAAAGATAGATGAGCTAAAAAAATTTATGGAAGAAGACGATAGGTAAATAAATTCAAAATGGGTGATAGAATGGATAAAATAAATTTAAAAGATGAACAAACTCTAGAAAAATTAAGGGAATATCTCAATGCTGATGAGCTAAGCGAAGAGGAAATATCAACTACAATAGAGGCTTTGTCCGAAGAAGAACAAGACGAATTAATAGATTATATATCAGAAGACTACGAAGAAGAATTTGATGAGGAAGCTGACCTTGGAGGTGGGCTTGCTAAGAGAAATCCTGCCTCAATAAAGCCTATCAAACGCCAAGACATGATGAAGCTATCTGACCTAAGCAATGAAGAGATAGTTAGTCAATTCCAAAGGGGTAACCAAAACGCCTTGGCTGCCCTAGTAGAAAAAAACCAAGGTCTTGTAAGGAGTAGGGCTTCCTACTTCTTTAGGTCCCATGGCAATGACCTAGACCTAGAAGACCTAGTCCAATCAGGCATGCTTGGTATGATAAGAGCAGCAGAGAAATTTGACCTCTCCCTTGGCTACAAGTTTACAACCTATGCCTACAAGTGGATAGATAAGGCCATAAGAAAGGCCATCAACAAAGAAGGACATACCATAAGAATCCCTGCAGGCAAGTACTTAAAGCTTAACAAGCTAAAACAAATCTTGAAGGCTAACCCTGAAGCAAGCGATGAAGAGCTTTACAAGATTTTAGAAAATGAGGGCATAGACAAAAAGCAAGCAGATGATCTTTTCCTTATCAATAGAAACCAAGTCAACTCAACTTCCCTAAACATAAATCTCGATAGCGAAGACTCTACAGGAGATGAGCTAATGGATATGGTTGGTGACGAGTCAACCCCGGTAGATATGCTTATCCTAGAGAAGGATATGGAAGAATTCCTCATAAAGGCCTTGGACCAACTAACAGAAAGAGAAAAGCAAATTATAATCTATAGGTATGGTCTAGATAACGAAAAACCAAAGACCCTAGAGGAGATAGGTAAGATCTACAACCTATCTAGAGAGAGGATAAGACAAATAGAAAACCAGGCCCTAGGAAAATTAAAAGATTTTTCCGAAATGGAAGGCTAAAACACTTAAGGCTTTATACAAGTTTGTATAGGGTCTTATTTTTTGTAAATTTGACCAAGAAGCGAAAACTTAGGAAGGAAGGTCAAAATCATGAAAAATCTAAACTTGATGATAAAACCAGCATCAGCTACTTGTAACCTCGCCTGCAAGTACTGCTTTTATATGGATGAGGCAAGGCATAGGGAAAAGTATACCTATGGGCTAATGAAAGAAGATACCCTAGAAAGATTGGTCGAAGACGTCTTTACCGATGACTATGACTCCATTAATTTTCTCTTCCAAGGAGGGGAGCCAAGCCTTGCGGGCCTTGATTTTTTTAATAAATTTCATGACCTTCTTGAAAGTTATAACAAAAACCACAATAGACTTAGCTTTGCCATCCAAACCAATGGGACTCTTTTAGATGAAAATTGGATTAGCCTCTTTAAAAAATATGACTACTTAGTCGGCCTATCCATAGATGGACTTGAAGAAATCCACGATAGCCTAAGGCTTGATAGGGAAGATAAGCCCACCTTTGATAAGGCACTTAAGGCAGTCGAGCTCCTAAAGAAAAATTCAATCGACTTTAATATCCTAACTGTCGTAACAAAGCCTATGGTCCATAGGGCTAGCGAGGTATATGATTTTTATAAGAAACTTGGCATATCCTACATGCAATTCATCCCTGTAATTGACCCAATTGGGGGCAAATATGAGGGGATTAGCCTAGAAGGTAATGACTATGGAGTATTCTTGGATGAGCTATTTGATAGCTGGTATGAGGACATAGAGAAAGGGAAATTTATATCCATTAGATTTTTTGAAAACCTTCTATTGATTTTAATGGGGAGGATGCCTGAAGCCTGTGAGATGGTAGGAAGGTGTTCGGTAAATATCACTATCGAAGCTGACGGGACAATTTATCCCTGTGACTTTTATGCTAGGGAGGACTTTGCCTTGGGTCGTGTAGGAGATGAGAGAATAAGTGATGTAATCTTTTCAAGGAAGGCCTACGACTTTGTAAGGAGGTCCTTTGACCTAAAGTCCAAGTGCAAGACCTGCTCTTATCTTAGCCTTTGTAGGGGAGGGTGTTTTAGGTATAGGGATGAGGATGGGTTAAATATCCTATGCCAAGCCTTTAAATATTTTTATAGGAGAAACCTTCCTAGACTCATTGACCTTAGGGAGATATTAGCTGCCAAAGGCTTTTAAAATCAATAAAGTTAAGTATTTTTAAAAAACGTTTGCATTTTTCTTAAATAAGAGTACCATATAATTATAAAAATGAGCAAAGGAGGTACTATGTACGAACAAAAAGTAACACTAACTAATGAAATAGGTTTACATGCTAGACCAGCTTCTATCTTTATCAGACAAGCTGTCAAGTTCCCATGTGACATTACTGTTGTTAAGGCTGGTAGATCTTATAATGCTAAATCTATAATGTCAGTTCTTAGCATGAGTGCTTCTAAGGGAGATGAGTTGAATATTAGAGCAGATGGGGAAGAAGAAAAAGAAGCTGTGGATTCACTCATTGACCTAATCGAAAACAAACTATACGATTATTAGAAACTAAGGTTAATAAGTCTTTAATATTTTGGAATACTTACATAAAACGAACTATTTATTTAGCTCGTTTTTTTATTTTTCAAGGGGTACACTGTAAAGAGGAATGGTTTGATAATTCCTAGTAAAAGAGTATACTTTACTTAGAAGTTGTTAAATTTTTATGCAAAAAGAGGTTAAAATGGATAATTTATTAAAAGTTGAAGATCTTCATGTCAAAGTAGGAGATAGGGAGATTTTAAAGGGAATAGATTTAGAAGTAAACAAGGGTGAAGTTCACGTTATCATGGGATCCAATGGTTCTGGAAAGTCAACCTTGATGAATACTATTATGGCAAACCCTGTATATGAAGTTTCCCAAGGTAAGATTTACTTTGAGGGTGAAGATATTACAGAAGAAAGTGTAGATAAGAGAGCTAGAAGGGGAATCTTTATGTCCTTCCAAAGCCCTGACGAGATTCCAGGAGTTAAGCTCAATGATTTCTTGAGGATTTCTAGGGAGCAAGTTGATGGTAAGAAGCCATCTATCCTAGCCTTTAATAAGGAATTACAAAGGGAGATGGCAGATCTAAATCTTTCTGATGACTATGCTCAAAGATATGTAAATGTAGGTTTTTCAGGTGGTGAGAGGAAGAAGAGCGAGATCTTGCAAATGAAGATGCTTGATCCTAAGCTTGCCCTCCTTGATGAAACTGACTCCGGTCTTGATGTTGACGCAGTAAGGATTGTAAGCAAGGGAATTAGTGATTTCTTAGAAAATGAAGAAAAATCAGTAATTATCATAACCCACCACAGGGAATTGCTTCAAAATATTAAGGCTGACTATGTTCACATCCTAAAAGACGGCAAGATCCTTCAAACAGGTGATGATAGTCTAATGAATAAGATTGAAAAAGAAGGATACGAGTGGGTATAAGATGAAAGAAATTAATATAGAAGACCAATTAAAGGAGTTGGATAGGGGATACTACGACTTCTTTAATGATTTTGAATATGCAGATATTACCGATAAGGGTATTGATGCAAAAATTGTAAATGAGATTTCAGATAAGAAAAATGAACCGGACTGGATGCGTAGGAGAAGACTAAAGTCTCTTGCTATCTATGAGAAGTTAGAAAACCCAAGCTGGGGACCAGACCTATCTGAGCTTGATATGAAGGATATAACTACCTATGTTAAGCCTAAGACTGACAAGAAGTCTTCCTGGGAGGCCCTACCAGAAGAAATCAAGGATACCTTTGATAGGCTCGGTATTCCACAAGCTGAGCAAGAGTCCTTGGCAGGGGTAGGTGCCCAATATGATAGTGAGGAAGTCTACCATTCTATCCAAAAGCACTTGTCAGACCAAGGGGTAATATTTGAGGACTTCTCCAGCGCTGTAATCAACCACGAAGATATAGTGAAGGCTTACTTCCAAAAGTCTATCCCACCAACCCTCCACAAGTATGCTGCCCTCCATGGGGCTGTGTGGTCAGGTGGTTCACTAATCTATGTACCAGAAGGAGTTGAGGTAGATATTCCCCTCCAATCCTACTATAGGCTAAATGCACCAGGAGCTGGTCAATTTGAGCACACTATGATTATAGCAGAAGATAATGCTAAGGTTCACTTCATCGAAGGATGTAGCGCCCCAAGGTACAATGTAGTCAACCTCCATGCAGGTTCTGTTGAAATCTTTGTCGGCAAAAATGCCGAAGTAAGGTTCTCAACTATAGAAAATTGGTCAAGGAATATGTACAACCTAAACACAAAGAGGGCCATAGTCCAAGAGGGTGGTAAGGTAATCTGGGTTTCAGGATCCTTTGGATCCAAGGTATCCATGCTCTATCCAACATCAGTCTTGGTGGGAGAAGGAGCTAGTGCCGAATATACAGGTATCACTTTTGCATCAAATGGCCAATACATTGACAATGGTTGCTCTATGATCCATCTTGCACCAAATACCTATTCAACAGCCTTAACCAAGTCAATTACTGCAGGAACAGGCAAGTCTATGACTAGGTCCTTAGTTCAAATGAAGAAAAAGGCTGCTGGTTCTAAGTCTACCGTAGACTGTGAAAATCTTATGATTTCAGAAGAGAGCCAATCAGACACAATTCCTGTTCTAGATATTAGAAATGATGATGTCGACTGTGGTCACGAGGCTAAGATTGGATCAATCGACCAAGGTCAAATCTTCTACCTAATGACAAGGGGAATCCCAGAAGATGAGGCAAAATCAATGATAGTAAGAGGATTTGCAGAGCCTATATCAAGGGAGTTGCCACTAGAGTATGCAGTTGAGATGAATAGACTTATAGATATGGAACTTGAAGGAGCAAACGGCTGATGGCAAGAATTAACGAAATGAGAATGCCTACCTGGGCCAACCTTGGACTAAACTTTTTGGATGAGGAAGGCCTTACTTTGGAGAAGAAATCCTACTTCAAAGATTCTAAGGCAGAAAAAATAGCTGAAGTAGAAGAAGCTTTTTCTCCTTATAGGGTAGGTCTATCAGATGAAATAAACGAAGAAAACGAAAAATACAATAACTATACCCTAACCTACAACATAGAAGGCACAAGGGATACAGAAACAATTAATCTAGAGCTAAACAAGGATAATGACACCCTAGTTTCATCTATCGAAATAAATGCAAATGAAGGTTCCAAGTCATCCTTTATAGTGTCAATCTTTGATGATAGAGAGGCTGATGTCTTTTTAAATTCAAAGATAAGGCTTAACCTAAAGAAAAATTCAAAGCTTAAACTTATCCTTGTAACAAACCTAGGCTATGGGGCGATTAACCTAAACTCTATTGGCTCAGTCCTAGAAGAAGAAGCCTTCCTCGACCTTGCCTATATAGAGGTTGGAGCAGGCAAGTCCCTAGTCAATATTGACAACATCCTAAAGGGAGATAGGAGCAAGCTTGTAGTTGATGGGGCCTACTTTAAGGAAAAAGAGGACTTTCTAGACCTATTAGTAACCAACGAGCACTTTGGAGAAGATACTGACTCTTCTTGCTACTTCAATGGAGCCTTAAAGGATGAAGCAGTCAAAAACTTCAAGGGGGTAGTAGACCTTAGAAGGGGTTGCCACAAGGCTAATGGCAAGATCGGAGATTACTCAATGATGCTATCAGATAGTGTAATTAATAAGTCAGCCCCAATCCTCCTTAATGAAGAGAAGGAAGTAGAGGGTAACCACGCAGCAAGTGTTGGTAGGCTAAACAAGGATATGCTATTTTATATTATGACCAGGGGATTTAGCAAGAAACAAGCTGAGGCAATGATGCTAGAAGCAAACTTCTCTCCTGCCATAGACAAGATAGAAGATGATGACCTTAGAGAACAAATCAAAACTAAGGTTCACAAGATGAATACAAGGGGCTAGTATGGACGTAGAAGAAATTAGAAAAGATTTTGCCTATTTAGATGCTGATAGGGTTGGCAAGGATGTAATCTACCTAGATAGTGCAGCTACAAGTCAAAAACCAAATTATGTAATAGATAGGGTAAATGATTACTATAGGTATGAAAATGCCAATCCCCACAGAGGAGCCCACTACCTAAGTTGGAAGGCAACAGAAGAATACGAAAATACCCGTGAAGTGGTTAGGGACTTTATTGGAGCAAGGTCTAATAATGAAATAGTCTTTACCAAAAACTCAACAGAATCCCTAAACCTCCTCGCCTATTCCTATGGGCTAAAGAATTTAAAGCCGGGTGATGAGATACTGATTACTATCCTAGAACACCATGCAAACCTAGTTCCTTGGCAAATGGTTGCTAAGAAAACTGGAGCCAAGCTAGTCTATGCCTATCTCAATAGTGATTATTCCCTAGACTATGAAGACCTAAGGGCAAAGATTGGTGAGAATACCAAAATCGTATCAGTAACAGGTGCATCCAATGTAACAGGGGAGCTTATAGATATCAAAAAAATCGTAGGCTGGGCCCATGAGCAAAATGCCATAGCCATAGTAGATGGCGCCCAACTTATCCCCCATATCAAGGTCGATGTAAGGGACTTGGATTGTGATTTTCTAGTTTTTTCTGGTCACAAGATGTACTCACCTATGGGAATAGGAGTCCTCTATGGAAAATATGACCTATTAGAAGACCTTGACCCCTTCAATTTGGGTGGAGATATGATAGAATATGTATATGAGCAAGAATCTACCTTCCAAGAGCCTCCTTTAAGGTTTGAGGCTGGTACTCAAAATGTAGGAGGAGTTATAGGACTAAGGGCTGCTATAGAATATGCCAACAAGGTCGGTATGGATAATATCTATGCCTATGAGCATGAGCTTTGCGCCTACGCTTATTCTTTAATTAAGGATATAGACCATATAAA
>JALEUV010000048.1 GCA_022780515.1 Anaerococcus sp.
TGCTTCTGTCAAGGGAGCAAGGGCAGCCTTTATAGGAGGAGCCCCTGTAACATCCAACACCTACAGTTCCCAAAAATACGGCTTTGGAGCAAGTGGAACTATGGCCCATTCCTTTGTGGAGGCCTTCCCAACAGAATATGATGCCTTCAAGGCCTATGCTCAAGCTTATCCAGAAAATTGTACCCTCCTTATAGATACCTATGACACCCTAAGGTCAGGTATAGTTAATGCCATGAGGGTCTTCAAGGAAGAACTTGAACCAAGGGGACTTAGTGGAGGAGTAAGAATAGACTCAGGTGACCTTGCCTACCTATCCAAGGAAATTAGGAATATCCTAGATGATAATGGCTTCACAGATGCAAAAATAGTTGCAAGCAATTCCCTAGATGAATTCAAAATCGAATCCCTCCTATCCCAAGGGGCACAAATCAACTCCTTTGGTATAGGAGAAAGGCTAATAACTGCCAAGTCTGACCCAGTCTTTGGTGGGGTTTACAAGCTTGCTGCCATAGAAGGTGACGATGGAGACCTCATAGCCAAAATTAAAGTATCAGAAAATGTCGAAAAGATTACCACTCCAGGCTTCAAAAAAGTCTACAGGCTTTACGATAAGGAGACTGGCAAGGCTGAGGCTGACTATATAAGCCTTAAGGAAGAAGAAGTAGACGATAGTAAGACCATGGTAATCTTTGATCCACTCTATACATGGAAGATGAAGAGGATGGAAAACTACAAGGCTCGTGAGATGCAAGTTAAGATATTCGATAAGGGAAAACTTGTCTACACCGAACCAGCTCTAGAAGAGATCCGTAACTACTGCAAGAAAGAAGTCGAGAGCCAATGGGAAGAAGTTAAGAGATTTGACCAACCTCACAACTACTACGTAGACCTATCCCAAGACCTCTGGTCCCTAAAACAAAAACTAATCCTAGAAACCAAAGAATTATAAAAATTAGACCGGTTAGCTCAAAAGCAAAGAGCTAAGGTGAGCCCATAAAGTTGGACCTAATACCAGAGTTAGAACTAAACTAGCTCTGGTATTTCTTTGTCCTATCCTACACCTAGGGGTAGGAATTTTTTATGCTGCATTCTTCTTTCTATATTCTACTGGTAATAAGTATCCTAATTTCTCTTTTATCCTTTGCTCATTGTAATATTTTATATAATCTTTTATTGATTGTTTTAAATGTTCATATGAATAGAATTTATTTCCGTAATATATTTCTTGTTTTAATATCCCAAAGAAGTTTTCCATTGCTGAGTTGTCTAAGCAATTTCCTTTTCTTGACATGGATTGAGTGATGTCATTTTCTTTTAGTTGTGCTTGTATTAGTGAATCGTTCTCTAATTTAGTTAAGTTTGTTGATGAGTTTACTTTAGTATCTTTTGATTTCTTTTGAGACTTTGGCATTTTTGAAGCTCTTGCTCTCTTTTTAGCTTTTAGTCCTTCAATTCCTTTTTCTCTAAAGTCCTTTACCCATCTTGTTATCATTGATGGATTGTTTATCTTTAATTCATTTGCTAGGCTTTGGTAGGACATTTCCCCTCTTAAATACAAGTTTACTACATTTAACTTAAATTCCAAAGTGTATTGTGTATTTTTTCTCTTTACTTTTAGTCCTTCATAGCCTTGTGACTTGTATGCATTTACCCAGTTTATTACTACGATTTCTGATGGTATGCAATATTTATCTGATAAAGATCTATATGAGATATTGGATTCTAAATATTCTTTTACTATTTTTACTTTAAATTCTGTGCTATATTTTGCCATTAAAAAACTGACCTCCTTAAGTTAGTTTTTAGGTCTAACTTTTGGGGGTCAGTTCAAGCGGCGGGTCTTTTTTATAATATAAATTATATTAGACCGCCTTTGAATCTTTATAACAAGAAAAAATTAGTTTAACAAAATCCTCTTACTCTTTTGATATAGCTTCTACCAAGGTCAAATTTCCCTTGACACTATAACTCTTAACCTCATTTGTTAAAATAAAAAAGTCTGATTCCTTAAGTTCATAGCTATCATCACATATCCTTATAGATCCCTCACCATCTACTACAGCAAATATTGAGTAAGGATTATTTTTGGTGAAAGTACATTCGCTTATTATACTTTTTTCTATAACTTCGAAATATTCATTATTTGTAAGAAGTCTAGTTTTGAGATTTTTCCCTACTTCTTCCTTAATCTCCTCCTTATTCTCTAAAATCTTAATGGCCTCTTTTGATTTTTCAATATGAAGCTCTCT
Organism: Anaerococcus sp.; assembly: GCA_022780515.1. GTDB lineage: Bacteria > Bacillota > Clostridia > Tissierellales > Peptoniphilaceae > Anaerococcus. Next base: position 2,250 of record JALEUV010000048.1, read on the forward strand.
TAAATTTCCATCCTTATCAATCCTATCATAGTCATAAAGCCTATAAGTTATATCGCTTGCTTGCTGGATTTCAAGAATTAGAGAGCCTTTTTTGATAGCATGGACTGTACCAGCCTTCACAAGAAAAAAGTCTCCCTTATTAGTTGGCACTTCTTTCAATAAATCGTCCCATCTCCTATCATCAATTAATTCTATTGCTTTCTCCTTACTATCTACCTTTAAGCCATAAATTATAGAAGCCTTATCCTCATTTAAAATATACCAGCACTCAGTCTTACCCCTAGCATTCTCAAGCCTTGCTGCCATCTCATCACCAGGATGGACCTGAATAGAAAGATCATCACTAGCGTCAATAATTTTTACCAAAAGCGGAAATGGCCTACTCTTAGGATTTCCAAAAAGCTCCCTATCCTTCCTATAAACTTCTCCAAGTTGCTCACCCTTATATTCACCATTCAAGATAGTAGAATCCATATTACCCATATCAGAAACAGCCCAATATTCTCCAGTTTTATTAGAAGGAATATCAAGTCCATAAGAAGTCCTTAGCCTATCACCTCCCCATATCTTCTCTTGAAACTTCCCCTTTAAAAATAAAATATTCTTCATTACTTCTCCTTTAAAGTATCCTTTCTATCATTTTATAAAATTTTCCGAAAAAACTAGGTCTTAAAATTGATAACAAAACTAAATTTATTATATCAAACTATATTAGAGTTAGACCAGCTATCAAATGTCAAGAGAAAATAAAAAATAATTTATCTTGAAATTTAAGGCACGTCAAACAAGCCTAAAGTTTAGGCTTAGAAAAAATAATTAACAATTGAATAACAACTAAATATTAGGTATGTAAGCTTTG
>JALEUV010000050.1 GCA_022780515.1 Anaerococcus sp.
AGAGACTTATACTTTCTTTGATGGAAATGCCTTAGATGGAGCGAGGTTTTTCTTTGGAGTTAAGAATCCTGCTGTTGAAATAGTTAGGGGAAGAAAATATGTAACAGAAACCCTAAAAGATGACTTTGAGGATTTTGATAACTCTCAAGACTTGATCCAGCAAGGCTCTAGAAATTCAACTGTGAATCATTTCGCTGGTAGGGTTCTAATTCGATATGGAAATACAGATGAGGCAAGAGAATTATTCGATAAAAAAGCATCACTTTGCTCACCACCACTTCCAGATGATGAACTAGAACAAATATGGAGGTCTGCTTGTAAGTTCTATAAAAAAATAGCTGCAAGTGAAGATTATGTTCCACCTGAAGAATATACTGAAGGCATAAATTTAAGACCATCAGAATTTTCAGACATAGGTCAAGCAGAAGTTTTTGTAAGAGAATACCAAGACAGAATTCGATTTTCTCCTTCTACAGGTTTTCTTGTTTACAACGACTCCTACTGGGAGGAATCTGAACTAAAAGCACAAGGATACTCTCAAGATTTAGTTTTAAAACAGATAGAGGAAATAGACAATGAACTTTTGAAAATGGATGAAGACATTAAGAAATCAGGAATTAGGGATATTATGTCTTCTATGAGTGAGAAAAAGGCAATGGAGGTTTTTGATAAAAATCAAAAATCTATTTATTATAAATTAACTTTGCTTGAGGCATATAAGAAATATGCAGTAAAAAGAGGTGACACCAGAGCTATCCATGCAACTTTAAAAGAATCAAAACCAATGCTCGAAATAGACCAAAGAAAACTTGATTTGGATGAGTTCTTGTTAAATACCCCATCATTTACAGTAGATTTAAAAACTGGAGAATGCAGAGACCATAAGGCAGATGACTATATAACCAAAGAAACCTCTGTAGACCCAAGTAATGAAAATATGGATATATGGCTTGATGCCTTAGATACATTTTTTGTAAAAGATAAAGAACTTATAGAATATGTGCAGAAAGTAGCTGGTATTTCTCTAATTGGAAAAGTCTATATCGAGGCTCTAATTATAGCTTATGGTGATGGAAGAAATGGGAAGTCCACTTTTTGGAATACTATCTCTAGAGTTCTAAATCTATATAGTGGGTCAATCTCAGCAGATATTCTTACTGTTAATTCTAAGAGAAATGCCAAACCAGAACTTGCAGAAACAAGAGGTAAAAGACTTTTAATTGCAGCTGAACTTCAAGAGGGATTAAGACTTAATACTTCAAATGTAAAACAGCTTTGTTCTACAGATGAGATTGTAGCAGAGAAAAAATATCGAGATCCATTTAAGTTCATACCTTCTCATACCCTTGTCCTATATACTAACCACCTACCAAAGGTGGGCGCCTTAGATGAAGGAACTTGGAGGAGACTTATTGTCATTCCTTTTGAGGCAAAGATAGAGGGAAGTAGTGATATTAAAAATTACACTGATTATTTAGTAGATAAGGCTGGAGGAGCAGTTCTCAAGTGGTTAATTGAGGGTGCTAAAAAAGCTATTTATGAAGATTTTAAATTCAGCTTACCTAAAAAAGTGGCTGATGCCATCAATGAATATAAGGAATCAAATAACTGGTTCAAGCATTTCTTAAATGAGTGTTGTGAGATTGATTCTTCCTTTGAAGAAAAATCTGGAGAAGTCTATCAAGAATATAGGACCTATTGTTTAAGAACTGGTGATTATGTAAGGTCAACAACAGATTTTTATTCTGCTCTTTCATCCAATGGATTTATGAGGAGAAAAACTAATCAAGGGATTGTGATAAGTGGACTTAAATTAAAGTCAGACTTTGTGTAAAAATACAAGAAGTGCAGGTCGTGAATGTCATATATATAACTATTATATAGTAGGTAATTTAAATTTTAGTTATATATAAAGGTTATATAATAGAGTTTCACGACTTGCACAATGGCTAAAAATAGAGGTTTATATGTTAGAAAATGAAATAGAAAAAGCATTGGTAGATAAAGTGAAACTCCATGAAGGTCTTTGTCTTAAATTTACATCTCCATCAATGACGGGAATACCAGACAGGATAATACTTCTACCTAAAGGTAAAATCGGATTTGTTGAAACAAAAAGACCTGGAGGTGAACCAAGACCAAGCCAGAAAAAAAGAATAAGGCAATTTAAAAACTTAGGTTTTAAGGTTTATGTTCTTGATTCCAAAGAAAACATTGATGAAATAATAAAGAGGATTGGAGGTGACTAATTGGAATACACTCCACATAAATATCAAAACTATGCTACTGAATTTATAAAAGAAAATAAAGAATCTGCACTTCTACTGGACATGGGACTCGGCAAGACGGTTATAAGCCTAACGGCTATAAAAGATTTACTCTTTGATTCTTTTGAAATTTCTAAAGTTCTAATCATAGCACCACTAAGGGTTGCTAGGGATACTTGGAAGGAAGAAATAGAAAAATGGTCTCACCTTGATATCTTAAAATATTCAGTGGCCATAGGTAGTGAAAAAGAAAGAATAAAAGAATTAAATAAACAAGCGGACATTTATCTGATCAATAGGGAAAATGTAGATTGGCTAATAAATAAGAGTGAAATACCCTTTAACTACGACATGATCGTAATTGATGAACTATCATCCTTTAAATCTCATAGGTCAAAGAGGTTTAAAGCTTTGATGAAAGTTAGACCAAAGGTAAAAAGAATAGTTGGTCTTACTGGAACTCCATCATCTAACGGACTAATGGATTTATGGGCTGAGTTTAGACTGCTTGATATGGGAGAGAGACTTGGTAGATTTATTGGTCAGTACAGGGAAATCTACTTCAAACCAGATAAGAGAAATGGACCAATCATATATTCCTACAAACCACTGCCTTTTGCTGAAGATTCAATCTATGAAAAGATATCAGATATCACAGTTTCTATGAAAGCTGAAGATTACCTAAAAATGCCAGAGAAGATAAACAATGAAGTCTTTGTAAATCTATCAGATAAAGAAAGAGATATCTATGAGACCTTAAAAAAAGACTTGGTTGTTAGTATTAAGGATAAAGATATAGATGCAGTTAATGCTGCAGCTCTTTCTAATAAGTTACTTCAAATGGCATCGGGTTCTGTGTATGATGAAGATAAAAATATGATTCATATTCATGATAGAAAGCTTGATGCTTTAGAAGATTTGATAGAAGGAGCAAATGGTAAACCTGTTCTGATAGCCTATTGGTATAAGTCAGATTTAAAAAGAATAAAAGACAAGTTTGATGTAAGAGAACTTAAGACAAGTGAGGACTTTAAAGAATGGAATCAAGGTAAGATTCCTGTAGCCATTATCCATCCAGCATCTGCTGGCCATGGACTTAACTTACAAGCTGGGGGTTCAACACTTATTTGGTTTTCTCTTACTTGGTCCTTAGAACTTTATGAACAAACCAATGCCAGACTATATAGGCAGGGTCAGAAAGAAACAGTTGTGATTCATCATATCATAGCAAAGGAAACCATTGATGAAGATGTAATGAAGGCGTTGGAAAATAAGAATAAAACACAAGCAGCACTTATAGATGCAGTAAAAGCAAATCTAGAGAGTTGATGTCATAGAATGTCACTATCAAAATTTGCTAAGATTAATACAAGAGTAGAGGTTCTATAGAGAACT
>JALEUV010000035.1 GCA_022780515.1 Anaerococcus sp.
TAAAAAAAGGAACTGAAAAGGCTGCAATAAATAAAAGCTTTTTAAAATTTCGATCCATAGCATAAGTTGTTAGTCGCTGATATACAAAAGCAGTACCTGCTATTATGCTAGATGCTATAAGAGATATTATAATATAAACTATCAAAGTATTTTTTCTTTTTAATAGATATTTTTTCATGAATTTTCCTCCATATCTTTAAACATATGAGATTTACCAGCTTTCTTAGCATTAATAAAAGTTTTTATATATAAATCCAAATCATAATCACTATTCTTTGGGCAATTATTATCAGTACAATAAATTTTCCCAGGACATAAATAAATATTATCACAATTCTTACATTTTCTATTGTTGCTAATAAGTTCTTCCTTTTTCGTTAAATTATTTTTCGCGTTAACAACACTCTCGTAATCCAAATGATCTATATCTAATCTGTCGCAATATTTAGTATAATGACAAGCTCCAATTTTACCATCAGAGAAGAATTTAATTGATCCATCATTATACGCATCGCATGAAAATTTAACATTGCTAAATGGTGAACCATAAACAAAAAATCCATATTTTATTAATAATTGAATTGTATAACTAGACTTCCATTCCATATATTCTTGATAATCTAATTTATTATAGAAATCCCTGTTATATTTATAATTATCTATATATGAAACACTTAACTTAATATTTGTTAGGTTATTTTTCTTTAATATCTTTCAAGATCTCTTTATTACAGATTCTATCTGAATTAATTGTAACAATACTTTTATTGTATGTATTTACTAAAATCGCCTTGTTATTATAATTTATTAATTGAATATGTTCTTTTAATTTCATATATCCTCCTTCTTAACTATACTTCCATAATAAATTATTGCATTATTTACAATTATTTTATATAATTATTAAAAAGAAGGTGAAATCTATGGAGATAATAATGACGTTTAAACAAAAGAAACCGTAAGTGGTTGTGGTGCAAATCATTGGTCAAGTCAAGATGATCGAGAATATTAAAAAATATAGATAATCATTTATAAAAAGCTGGTATTCAATTATACCAGCTTTTATAATTATTTATTTATAGAATTGCTTCTCTTAGGTCTTTTAGGGCGCCTCTTGCTACTTCCATAGCAGAATTCATGGCATCTTTGTTGGTCATATCAACGCCAGCCTTCTTTAGAACTTCGATTGGATATTCGCTTTCTCCTGCCTTTAGGTAGTTTAGGTAAGCTTCCCTATCGCTATCTGTTCCATGGAGAATTTTTTGGCTAAGGGCTACTGCGCTCATAAAGCCTGTTGCATATTGGAAGACATAGTAATACATATAGAAGTGTGGTATCCTAGCCCATTCTGCTGAAATGTATTGGTCTACATCTATGTCATCTCCAAATAAGTCTTCGTTTAGTTGCTTGTAGATACCATGGAGTCTTTCTGCCGGGATTGGCTCACCATTTTCTACAAGTTTGTTTACCTTGTGTTCAAATTCCGCAAACATAGTTTGTCTAAATACTGTTGATTTGAATTGGTTTACAAAGTAGTTTAGTAGGTAGGCTGTTTCTTCTTCTGAGCTTGAAGTCTTTAGCATATGGTCAAGGAGCAAGAGCTCGTTGGTGGTTGATGCAATCTCTGCTAGGAAAATTGAGTAGTGACCATAGGCAAAAGGTTGGTTAGTCCTTGTGTAATAGGAGTGCATAGAGTGGCCAAGCTCGTGGGCTACTGTAAAGACATCATCTATGGTGTTTGTATAGTTTAATAGGATGAATGGTTGGGTATCGTAAGATCCTGATGAGTAAGCTCCACTTCTCTTGCCCTTGTTAGGGATTACATCAAACCATCTTGATTCAAATCCCTCTCTAGCAACTTTTACATAGTCTTCCCCGAGTGGTTTTAGAGCTTCTAGAACTATTTGCCTAGCTTCATCAAATTCGATTTTCCTATCGTAATTTTTAACTAATGGTACATAGATATCATGGAAGCCTAGCTTGTCTACTCCAAGGAATTCCTTTCTTAGGCTAGTGTAGTCCCTGTGGATATCTGCATTATCATGAACAACTTCCAATAGGTTGTCATAGATTTCTTCTGGGATATTGTTTTTGAAGAGGCTCATCTCTCTAGCTGAAGAGTAGTTTCTAAGTCTTGCCTCTACGTTGTTGGCTGTAATTTCTCCATCCAAGGTGCTAGCTAGGGTGTTGGAATATTGCCTATAAACTGAATAGTATTTTTCATAGACTTCACGTCTAAAGTCCCTATCCTTATCTTCTTGAAGGCTAACAAAATTTGCATCTGTTATCTCTATTTCTTCTCCATCCTTTTCTACGCTAGGGAAGGATATATCTGCATTTGAGAAAATCATGTAGGTTGTTTGTGGGTTTGATGCGAGCTTACCGTAGCTTGCTATAATCTCTTCGCTCTTTGGATCTAGAGTGTGCTCCTTAAACCTTAGTAGGTCTTCAAAGTAATGATCTAGGTAAGCTAGGTCTTCATCTGCCAAGAATTCTTTTATCTTAGCTTCATCAGTAGCTAGTAATTCTGGTCTCATAAAAGCAAGGGCTTGACCTGCAGCGACAGCAGTATTTGCTGCTACTTGGGTCATTTCTTGGTACTTGGTTACCCTAGTATCTTCATCAGACCTAAGGCTAGCATAGACATCTGCCTTACCTAATTTTCTTGAAAATTCTTCAAAGAGTCCAAAAAATTCTTTGAAACTTTCTTTACTCTCTGTGATTTTGCCCTTATAGGATGTAAGCTTTTGAGCAAGGTCTTTTACTTCTTCTATCTCCTTATAAAATTCTTCGTCATTTTGATAGATGCTTGAGGTATCCCAAGTCAATCTCTCTTCAATATCTTTTCTTTCCATTTTTTCTCCTAATTTATTTCGATAAGGCTTCCCTTATCATCTTTCTTTATATTTATATCCAATAAGTCTATGGGGTCTTCGTAAACTACTATACTGCCACTTTCGATTTCCTTGTTCTTGTAGGTGATTTTCGCCATGTTCTTACTAAGTCCATAGGCCTCGACCATGGGATTTATATTTTCTTCTTCACTTACTAGCCTTTTCTTGATGGCTTCTTCTAGGGATCCTGCCGTCACTTCGCTTCCAGCTTCTATTAGTTGGTTAAGTCTTGTAACAGTTGGGTTAATATTGTCAGTCGTATTCTCAAATACAAAGGCATCCATGGTATTTAGGAACCTATTGTAGAGGTAGTAGGCTGACTTGGTATGACTCTCATAGGTCGAGATTAAATTTAGCATAAGCATGGGCCCACTGTCTGACTCAAAGCTAAAGGCATGGCAAGTAGTATCTATGTGGCCATCTCCTAATAGGCTACCAAAGTTCTTGGTGTGACTCTCTCCTTCCGATACAAAATATAGGTCAAGGTTTAGATTATTGCCTGATAGAACCCAATCCAAGTCAAGCTCATCAAGCTTCATGGTCTTGATAAGGCCTTGGGCCTTTGATGGATCTCTCCCATCTCCTAGGTCAGCCTTCTTTAAATCTTTGAAGGCATCTAGGTTTACTTTCTCATCAGTCTTTCCAGTTTCCTTGTAGGTTATCTCTGGCACGGATATGTCTTCTATCTCTAGGTCTTGCTCTTTTTTGACCCCTTCTTCAAAGTCTTCCCTCGACATAAAGGAACAAGAAGTTAGACCTAATAAAAGCAAGAATCCACAAATTATCTTCTTCATAGTCAGACCATCAGGCTATTGTTACCTATCCTTACAAATAAAAACGAAAGGAGAATAAAGGCAAAGGCCGATATGGCTATTGTGATAGTAGGTAGGCTCCTATTTGTAACTGGGAATACTCCTGCAAGGAGAACACCTCCCAAAAATCCTCCCAGATGGCCCATTATGCCAACATTTGGTGATATAAGAGAATATATCACGTTGATTACAATAATTGACATAAAACTTGCCCCAAAGCTAGATAATATAGCATCATCCTTATAATTAATCATAAGTCCTATGGCAAGACCAAATATTCCATAAAGGCTTGTAGAAGCCCCAGCAGAAACTGCATTCACCCTACCAAAGGCATAGGTAAATAAGTTACCCATAGCCCCTGCCAAGATATAAATAACAAGGAACTTATAAGGGCCATAGAGCCTCTCAAATACTGGCCCTATGGAATAAAGGAAGTACATATTAAACAAAATATGTAAAAATCCTATATGGATAAAAGAAGCTGTTATTACCCTCCACCATCCTCCTTCATAGACTAGAGGCTTAGCCATAGCTCCAAACCTTATAAGATTTGCCGTATTTTCACTTCCTCCACTAAAGGTCATTAGTACAAAGACTATGACATTAGCTATTAATAGTATCGTTGTCACAGGAGTTTCTCCTAATTTTTTAATACTCATAATATATGATTATACCTTATTAGCTAATGTTTTTAACCTGTGAAAATATTTCATCATCATTAATTCTTTGGGCAAGGCCCTCTATGCTTTCGATAAGTGACTTTCTATCAAGGTCATCTCCTATGTCATATTCATAAATATAGTCAAATACATCATCGTCTATGTATTTTTCATCTTTCTTGTCGTGTAAGAAAATAATTTTTATATCTTCATTGTACCTCTTGGCAAGTTTGGCCATATTGATTGATGAAATCCCATCAAATTGACTAAGGTCTTCTCCCAAGAGTAAGAAGTCCATATCCCTTACTAGATTAGGGAAGTCTATCCTTTGGAGAATGTAGTCCATGGGCTTAGAAATCTTTGCCTTAAAGTAGGTATAAAGGGCCCAGGCTACTCCCCCACCTGATCCAAGGGATGGGAAGTCTATCTCGTCTATGCCCAAAAGCTCAGAGGTCTTCGCTACAAAATTCTTGCACCCCTTATAGAGCTTGGCTACATCAAGGTCGCTTGCCCCCTTACGGTAGGGCCTAGTCTCAAGGAAGGAATTATCCCCAAAGAGGGTAAGCTCACTAGAAGTGGCAAGCTTTATCTTAGACCTAATAAACCTAGGATCGATATCGCCTGTATCAATCCTCGCTACATTGGCTAGGTTTTTGGCCTTGGGACTAAGGCCCTTGCCTTCATCATCATAAAACCTAGCTCCTAGGGCATAGAGGACTCCCATTCCCATATCATTGCAGGCACTATCTCCTATCCCTATATAAAAACTGTCTGCTCCATTGTTTAGGGCATCTACAAAGACTTCTCCCAGTCCCAGTGAAGACGCCTCCATAACATCTAAATCATCCTTGTATATCAAAGACAGTCCCGAAGACTCTGCCATCTCAATAGTTGCAAAGCCATCATCCAAGAGGTACTTGGCAGTTATAGCTTCTCCTAGGGGGTCGTGGACATTGACATAATGCTCCCTCCCTCCAGAGATAAACTCGACTGACTCAATAGTGCCTTCTCCTCCATCTAGAAAGGGGATGGGGTAGGCCTTCATATCAAGCTTGTCCTTAAAAATTTGCCCTATTTTTACCGAATCTTCAAAATTTTTGATAGTATCTATAGCCACTAATACGTTCATATAAAATATCAACTCCTCGCTTTTAATTATATACCCCAAATTTGTAAGAATATTATCAATAATTCTTTCCTATAAAAACTTTACAGAAAGGCCATATATTGTTATACTAGGATAGAAAGTACTAACTTTCGCTGTTTAACTCAGAAATCTTAGGATTTCAACCATCAAAACCATTACTTCGTGTAATGGTTTTTTGGATTAAAATATTAAGGAGGAAATATTGTTAAAAAATAAAAAATTAGCTATTACTTTTTCAATAATAGCCATGTTCCTGTGGGGATCAGCTATCCCTACCATAAAGACAACCTACTTAGAACTTGGTATCGGCGCCTATGATACAGGCGAGAAGATAGAGATAGCTGGCATAAGATTTTTCTTAGCAGGCCTTATTACCCTTGTTTACTTTTTACTATTCGATAAGAAAACTAAGGATTTTAAAAAATTAAATTGGAAATTCGTCATAGTCCTAGGACTCTTGCAAACTACCTTCCAATACATTTTTTACTATATAGGTCTATCAAATACTCTAGGAGTTAAGTCTTCCATAATCCAGGCTTCTAACTCCCTCATAGTAGTTGTCCTATCTACCTTCTTATTGCCAGAAGATAAGATAAACTCCAAGATGATAGTAGCCCTAGTCCTTGGCTCTCTTGGTATCTTGGTAAGTAACTCAGCAGGAGCCATAGATGCTGGCTTTAAGCTAAATGGGGAGGGCTTCATAATCATATCCACCATAATAAATGCCCTATGTACCATCCTAGTTAGAAAATATGGTAGGAAGGAAAATCCCTACCTCCTTACAGGCATCCAATTTCTCATAGGATCAGTATTTATGATTATCCTAGGCTATAGTATGGCAGGCTTTGACTTTGACTTTACAACAAAGGCCATAGGACTCTTAGTCTATGCATCCTTCATATCAGCTACTGCCTTTACCATCTGGACCCTAGTCCTTAAGTACCACTCAGCCAATGAGTTTAGTATTTACAAGCTCTTTATCCCAATCTTTGGCTCTGTCCTATCGGTAATCTTTCTTGGAGAGACCTTCACCCTAAGACTTGCCTTGGGCATGGGACTGGTCCTTATATCATCACTAATCCTAAACCTAAGCAAAAAGTAGAAAAGATCCCTCAGCCGGGGATCTTTTAAAAACCATAAAAATATCTACTTCCTATTAGGAAATTTTATTCTAGTATTTCTTCAACTATAGGGCCTCTTTCTACTTTATCGTCTGAATAGGCAAAGGTCTCATAGAATTCATCTAGCCACTCATCACTCAAGTCAGAGTCGTGGTAGATGGTAGCGAGGGTGTCGCCTTCCTTGATATAATCGCCCTTCTTTGCCTTCATCTCTATACCAACTCCATAGTTTATTCTATCTTCCTTCTTCTCCCTACCTGCTCCAAGCTTCATAGCGGAAAGACCAAGACCCATAGAATGGATATTAGCGATGTAGCCCTCTTCCTTTGACTTTAGGTCGGTTTTAAACTTAGCTTGTGGGAGGAGGTCGGTGTTTTTGATTTGCTCGACATTTCCCCCTTGGTAGGCTACCATCTCCTCAAGCTTTTGGTAGGCCTTGCCTGATTGGATGGCTTCTTCTAGCATAGCAAGGGCCTCATCCCTATCCTTGGCCTTGCCGGCTTGGATAAGCATAATAGATCCTGCAGTTAGGCAAAGGTCTGTGAAGTCCTCAGGACCTTCTCCCTTTAGGGTATCTACTGCCTCCCTTACCTCTAGGGCATTTCCAATTGTCCTTCCTAGGGGTTGGTTCATATCGGTAATCATGGCCTTGGTATCCTTGCCAAGCTTCTTGCCAATAGAGATCATGGCCTCAGCAAGCCTTCTCGCATCTTCGAGTGTATGCATAAAGGCCCCCTCGCCAAACTTGACATCAAGCAAAATAGTATCAGAACCAGAGGCAAGCTTCTTTGACATAATAGATGATGCTATAAGAGGGATAGAATCAACAGTACCTGTTACATCCCTTAGGGCATATAGCTTCTTATCAGCTGGGACCAAGTCGCCAGTTTGCCCTATAATGGCAAATCCTATATCTGCTACTTGCCTTTTAAAATCTTCTTCAGTCAAGGAAATATTGAAGCCCTCGATAGATTCAAGCTTATCAAGGGTTCCCCCAGTATGACCCAGACCCCTACCACTCATCTTGGCAAGTTTTAGTCCACAGGCACTAACCATAGGTCCTAGGGCAAGGGAGGTCTTATCTCCAACTCCCCCAGTAGAATGCTTGTCTGACTTGACCCCTTCTATATCTGATAGGTCAATCACATCTCCCGAATGCATCATAGCCTCAGCAAGCTTGGCTGTTTCATCTTCGTCCATCCCATTAAGCCTTATAGCCATAAGGAGGGCAGATATTTGATAATCAGGAATTGACCCGTCTGTTACTCCATCTATAAAAAATTGAATTTCTTCGTCACTTAATCTTTCCTTATTCTTCTTCTTTTCAATAATATCCAAAAATCTCATACATACTCCTTATCAAAGTATATTTACGTTAGGAAATCACTTTCCATAAACCAAAACTTCTTTATAACCTTATCCTACAATAAAGGGACTAATTAATCAATACAATGCTTTGAAAATATTATTATACCATACATTCCACAAAAAAATAAAGCCCAGTAGCAAATCCATTTCGATACTATGGGCCAAAGATTATTTAAATATATTCCCTCATATTTATTAACATTATCACTATTATTGCTACTGTAGCCTAGCATGCACAAGATTATTAGAAAGGCAATCTTCCTTATAATTTTCAATCTATAATATAAGATGCTTTCGGTATAGAAAATAGTGTCTAAAGGATCTTGTAAGTACTCGTCCATACCAGCAAATATCTATACTTAGTTTATATTAAAAACATAGCCATATCTTATATATCTGAGTATATAGAAACATAGTATAATAAATATAAACAGAAGTAAATTCTTTTTCTTTTTTTATATCAATCTCACTCTTATTCTCTCATTTTCCATCACATCATCCTTAATAACAAATAACTCAATTTGTCTAAAAAATATATTGAGTGAGAATGCAAGAGGTATCCATACTATGACTCTTTCCCTTATAAAGATAAAGCATAGAATCAATAAAACTATTGATGCCAAAAATTTAATAAGCCACTGATTAACATCATCTGTATAATAGAACTTTCTTAATAAGCTTTTAAACATTTGGCCCCTTTTCTATATATTTCTTTCAAATTTCATCAATTTTCCTGTCTATACATATCCTTTATTTATAACTTTAAATATTGCTACTATGCTAACGATAAACCCTATTAAACAAAATACTTTCTCTCGCTTTATAGCTTTTTCACTTTTGTTTTCATAACTCATAACATCATCTTTTAAATATACTAACTCAGTTAATCTTAAAGAGGCTACTACTATTAACAAAAGTGGCGGAAAGTAACCTAGCATATCCATCTTCCAAAGTACAAATGCCAAAACAAACATTATAAGAATAAATATTACATTTTTAATAAAAAGATTTTTATAGTAAATGTGTCTAAAAAAATCTCTCATAAACAATCACCACTTTTTGATTTCTTCATAATATTTATAAGGTTGTGTCATTCCATCATCTCTATATGTTTGAATAACAGCTTTTGCCCTTCTTCCAGAGACATAGATAGTAGCTTTATAAGTTATTCCCTCTATAGAACTATCAAATATTACTTGAGATGCCAAATCTAAAAAGATTGATGCAAGTCTTTGAGATAATTCAGGCATAATCAAGCCCGATAACATACCTTGAACAAAAGCACTAGATTTATTATAGTCAGAAACCTTACCAGTATTAGTAGCAACTGCTTTATAAGGTCCATTCATTTCTCCATATCCTAAATTAAGATATTCTTCAGAACCGTCTCCGTTTCCTCCTGGTCTACCTGCCCATACATATGGTCTTACTTCATCCGAATAATCAATCCCACTTGCCAAAACCCCTTGGCTTATAGGTGTTAGGGTAAAGGTAAATATCATACCAAGTGAAACGATTCTCTTATTTATTTTCATATCTTCTACTTTTACTTTTTAATTTCTAAAATCTGTCTTATTTATATAATACCCAAAGACTTATTGAAATAAACATTTTCTCTTGATCTTTGTAAATTTATGCCTATTATTATCCAAGATTTACTTACAAATAAAGATAGAGCTAGGGGAAATTTCATCCTCTGGCTCTATGATAATTTTCATTTTCCATCTATATAGGTATCGGAGAAGGCTATGAGTAGATCTATACCATCTCCTCTTAGCTCAAGTGTCCCATACTCTACCCTATTGACCTCAGGGTTGGTCTTATATCTTTGGTCTCTTGACCCGTCTTTGTTGGTGTGGAGGTAGGTTTTATCTATTAGCTTGGCATCCTTTGGGATGGCTTCATCTTCTAGGAACACCTCTGCTCCAAGGTCTACCTCTATGTCTTCATAGGCTAAGGCCCTCTTCTCATCTCCTCTTACTATAAGCAAGCAATCTGGCAAGAAGCTTAGGGCAAGGTCTCTTCCTTCTAGGCTTATGACCTCGGCATTTGTCCTAAGTCCTCCCTTGACCCCCTTGCTTAGTCTTAGCTCATCTCTTACAAGGATAGACTGGCTATCACCTACTAAGCCAAGTCTGTCTACAAACCAATTCTTATCGCTCTCCAAGATTCCTAGGAGGAATTTGTTTGTTAGGTCAAATTCTTCACCACTATCTTGGTTAAAGTCATACTCTATATAGGCATCATCAGCCTTTGCCTTATAAAAGAAAAGTAGGAATCCAGGTATAAGCCCTAGACCAAAGAATATATTCTTGAAGGCAAGGATTATAGCAAGGATAGAAATTCCAAGTCCTATTAGCTTATAGGGCCTCCTGCTACTTGTTACTTCCAAGACATCTTCTAGGGCAGTTGAGCTCATCTTATCAAAATCCACCCCGAAGGATAGGACCTGGTCAAAGTCGATTGCCTTATCACTTTTGTTCGTCGCCTTGCTAGGTCCTTTGTTTTTCTTTGACCTAAGGGGGTTTTTAAATTCCTTTTGGTAGGACAGTCCTGTACCAGGAATTGACGCAGTCGTCCTAATGTTGCCCTTGGCAGTTCTTGTAAGTCTAAAGCCCTTGCCTCCCCAAGAGAAGCCAGGCCCAGATTTACTCATATTTATCCTAAAACCCTTACCCAGGTTTATACTTTTTCTAAATCTTATTCCCATAATCGTCCTTTCTTAATTCGCTTTTGCCTTGGTAATAATTATACCCATAAAGGAGAATATTTTTAGCTTGGTTGGTGAACCCTCCCAAGTAACCTTTATTATTTTAATATATATTTTAATATTATTAATTGATTCATTAGATTTTTTAAGTATAATTAAAGTAGAAGTTACAGCAAGTATAAAAAGAAAGAGGAGATTATTTGAATAAGTTACTTAAAATAAAGAATTTCATTCCAAATTATATCAAGGCCATGAGGGATAAGGACACTCCAGTTCTTGCCAAGATCTTGGGTATCCTGACTATAATCTACGCCATAGTTCCAACTGATATGATCCCAGATATCATACCCTTCTTAGGTATACTAGATGATGCCATTGTTTTGCCATTTTTAATCTACCTATCTAGCAAAATGATAGATAAGAAGAAATTTCATAAGGTAAAGAAGGATAGCTTTGAGGAAGTTATTGATTAAATAAGCGCTATCCATTCTTTAGGATATATAAAAGCAGTCCAAAAGTCTATATGGAGGACTGCTTTTTTGAATTGTAAATTATTGATTTTTTTAAAGAAGGCCTACAAGGTCTTCTATTTTTTCTATCCTTATATCAGCCCCATCTCCCTCATGACTTCCTCCGTATCCGTAGGATGCAAATATTGATTTTTGGGAGTTTTTACAGGCTGCCCCTATATCTCCTATTCTATCTCCTATGCTTATGAATTCTCCTAAGTTTAGATTTTTTAATATCTTGTATTTTTCCTGGTAGGCAAAGTCTTCGCCTACCAAAAACTTATCAAAATATTTATCAAGACCGTAGACCTCCCTAGCTTTTTTCATGTAGGATGCCCTACAATTTGATAGTAGGATCATAGGGTATTTCTTTTTGAGGTAGGTAAGGGTCTCATCTGTCTTATCAAAGAGCCTGCCTTCTCTTTCCATGAAGGATTCCATAAGCTCACCTGTTTTTTGGACTAGGGATTTTATTTTTCTTTCATCTGATAGACCTATTATCTTCCAAGCATCTTCTGGGCTTTCTCCTATAAGGCTTCTAATGTCTATCTTGTCAGCTTGTATGTTTTCACCCTCTAGGCTTTTTGCCATGGCTCTCTCGTAGATGATGTGGGTTTGGTGGATGGTTCCATCGAAGTCAAATACTAGGAGCATTAAATGATATCCATAAGATTTGCCATTTCTATGGCTGAGATTGCTGCATCTGCTCCCTTGTTGCCCGCCTTTGTTCCAGCTCTTTCTACTGCTTGCTCTATGGTATCTGTTGTTACTACTCCAAAGATAACTGGTTTTTCACTTTGTAGGCCTACATTGGCTATGCCCTTGGATACTTCTGAGCAAACATAGTCATAGTGGCTTGTAGCTCCCCTTATTACTGCTCCAAGGCAAATTACTGCATCATAGTCTCCCTTGGTAGCTTTTTTGGCAGCTAGGGGAATCTCAAAGGCTCCTGGCACTCTGATGATTGATATTTCATCATCCTTTACCTCGTGTCTTTTGAGGACATCTAGGCAGCCTTCTAAGAGTCTATCTGTTATAAAGTTGTTAAATCTTGATACTACTATGGCATATTTTTTGTTGGTTGATACTAGTTTTGCACTAAATTCTTGCATTTTTTTCTCCTTCAAATTCTTTTAGTTCGTGTCTCATTCTAATTACCTTGGTTTCTAGGTATCTTTTGTCAGTTTCGTTGGAATGGATCTCGATTGGAACTCTCTTTGTTACTTTGATATTGTATTTTTCAACTTGCTCAATTTTGTCAGGGTTGTTGGTCATAAGGTTGACTGATTTTACTCCAAGCTCCTTGAGGATGGCAACTGCTACGTCATAGTCTCTAAGGTCTGGGTCAAAGCCTAGTTTGACATTGGCATCTACTGTGTCGTAGCCTTCTTCTTGAAGGGAGTAGGCCTTAATCTTGTTAAATAGCCCTATGCCCCTGCCTTCTTGT
>JALEUV010000065.1 GCA_022780515.1 Anaerococcus sp.
TAATAAGTCCTTTCAGAAACTTTTTTCGAGTTTATTCGCTTAGTTTTGTGCTAGCCCGTCTGGCTTTTGGAAGACCCACCAAGGAATGGTCTCGAAAATGACCGATGCTTTTGCATCGGTCAGCCATAAATTGTGGGATTATTCCCACTCAATAGTTCCTGGTGGTTTGCTGGTTATGTCGTATACTACTCTTCCTACTCCTTCTACTTCGTTTATCATTCTAGATGAGAGGGTTTGGAGGAGGTCGTATGGGAGTTCAGCTGCTTCTACTGTCATGGCGTCTATTGAGGTTACAGCACGGATGGCTATTACGTTGTCGTAGGATCTTTTATCTCCCTTGACTCCTACTGTTTTGATTGGAGTCCACACTGTGAAGTATTGCCAGATGTCTCTGTATAGGCCGTAGTTTTTAATTTCTTCTCTTAGGATAGCGTCAGTTTCTCTTACTATTCTTAATTTGTCTTCTGTGACTTCTCCTATGACTCTGATACCAAGTCCTGGTCCTGGGAAGGGTTGTCTTTGTACCATGTCTTCAGGGATTCCTAGTGAGCTTCCTACTTTTCTTACTTCGTCTTTGAATAGTTCTCTAAGGGGTTCTACTATGCCAACGAAGTCCATATTTTCTGGTAGTCCTCCTACGTTGTGGTGGGACTTGATGACTGATGCCTTGTCCTTGCCTGATTCTATTACATCAGGGTAGATTGTACCTTGGACTAGATATTTGGCACCACCAATTTTTTTTGCTTCTTCTTCGAAAACTTCTACGAAGTGGTTGCCTATTATTTTTCTTTTTTCTTCTGGATCTATTACTCCCTTAAGGAGGTCAAGGAATTCTTCTGACTTATCTACTAGTTTGACATTTAGTCCTAGTTGTTTGTAGGTTTCCATTACTGAGTTTGCTTCATCTTTTCTTAGTAGGCCATGATCAACGAAGATGCATTGGAGTTTATCTCCTATAGCTCTTGATACTAGGGTTGCTGCAACTGTTGAGTCAACTCCTCCTGATAGGCCACAAATCATTTTTTCGCCCTCATATTTTTCTTTGATTTGGCTAATTTTTTCTTGGGCAAAGTCTTCCATAGACCAGTCTTTTTCTGCCTTGGTTATGTTTTGGACGAAGTTTTCAAGGATTTGTTGGCCATATTGGCTGTGGACTACTTCTGGGTGGAATTGGACTGCATAGATTTCTTTGTCTGGGTTTTCCATGGCTGCGACAGGCGCATTGGCTGTGTGAGCTATGCTCCTAAAGCCATCAGCTAGGTCTTTTATCCTGTCCCTGTGGTTCATCCAGGTGATTGATTCTTCTGGTATGCCTTGGAAGAGCTCAGATGAGCTATCTACCTTAAGAGGAGTTTTTCCATATTCTCCCTTATCTGGTGTTTCGACACTTCCACCAAATCTATGGTTTATGTATTGGAGTCCATAGCAAATTCCTAGTATAGGTAGTCCTAGGTCAAAGATGGCATCGTCTGCGCTTAGGCTGTTTTCGTCATTTACGCTTTGTGGGCCACCTGTTAGGATAAGGCCCGCTGCGTTGTCAAGCTCCATTTCTCCTACTGGGGTGGTGCAGTCTAGGAGTTCTGCGTATACCCCCATTTCTCTAACTCTTCTTACTATGAGTTGGTCGTATTGACCACCGAAGTTTAGTACTATAATTTTGTTTTTTTTCATTATCCCTCCTTATGATAGGTGTGATGATCTTTCATCGGGGAAGTTTTCAAAGTAGTATTGGACTATCTCTGTTGCAGTTTGATCGATTGTGTTCTCGGTTACATCTATTACCTTGCAGTCAAGGTCTTCAAAGACTTCCTTGGCATATTCGAGTTCTTGTTTTATTCTCTCATCATCAAAATATGCTGAGTCATCTCCAAGACCCAAGACCTTGGACCTTACTTCTCTGATAGATGATAGTTTGTCCGGATCTATTACAAGTCCTATTATTCTCCTAGGATCGACTTCGAAGATCTCTTGCGGAAGTCTAATCTCTGGTACAAGGGGTAGGTTAGATACCTTAAAGTTCTTGGTAGCTAGGATCATGGTCGTAGGGGTTTTTGAAGTCCTAGATACTCCCACTAGGACTATATCTGATAGAGGAAATCCCCTAGGATCCTTGCCATCATCGTATTTGATAGCAAATTCTATGGCCTCGATCATATGGAAGTAGTCTTCTGATAGGGTTCTAATAAGTCCTACTTCCCTAAGGGCCTTGTGGCCAGTAATCTCTTCAATCTTTTTGATACCTATGTTTAGGATGTCCAAGACTTCAATCTTGCTCTCCTTGGCCCTAGCTTGAAGATAATCAGAAAATTTTTTGTCTGCTATGGTTTCTATAATAAGGGAGCCAGCTGGTAAAGTCTCTATCAATTCGTCGATTTCATTATTTTCCTTAATATCAGATCTTCTAATAACATTGATATTTAGGTCAGGGAATTGACTTACGACTGACTTCATGTAGTTAAGTGCTGTTTCTCCAGTTGAGTCGCTTATTATAGCTATTATTAAATCATTCATATCTACCTTACTATCTCTTTCACATCGAAGATGTTATTTATCCTTTGGGCTAGGATGTTTAGCATGGTAGTCCTGTTGTTTCTTAGTCTACTATCTTCTACATTGATCATAGTTTCATTTAGGTACTTATTGCCAAGCTCTGCTGTTGCTTTTAGACTGTTAAGTTCATTAGCATAATCGGTATTTGACTTACTAAATTCTCCTAGATTTTTGATAGTCTCATAGAAGTCTTTCTCTAGGTCTGTCTCGAAGAGCTCTTCGTCAATTGCATCTGCTGAGTCATGGGCTAGGTTTACTATCCTTGTGAAGTAGGAGATTATCTCTTCATCTTCTTCTAGGAACTTATCTAGTGCCTTAACCTTCTTGTACGATCTTAGGATATTGCTGCTATCAAGTTTTAGGACAGCATTTACCACATCATATCTATAGCCATCATCAATTAGCTTATGCTTTAGTCTGTCTTTGAAGAAGCCTAGGATCTTATCCATGGTTACTTCGTAGTCAAAGGATAGTTCGTTCTTTTCTGTATAGACTAAGAGGGCGTCATTAGTAAGTTTCTTTAGGTCTGCATCTATAGAATTTTCTATGAAGATATTTATTATACCCAAGCAAGCTCTCCTCAAGCCATTAGGATCTTGGCTACCTGTTACATATTTTTCGATAGCATAGAGGCCTGCTATGGTGTCCATCTTGTCAGCTATGGATAGGATAATTCCTGTCATAGTTGAAGGGAGTTCGTCATTGGCAGATCTAGGCATATAGGATTCCCTAATAGCTGTAGCTACCCTTTGCTCTTCCCCTGATTCTAGGGCATAAATAGAGCCCATAATTCCTTGGAGTTCTGTAAATTCTACCACCATATTGGTAACTAGGTCGGCCTTAGCTATGTAGGCAGCTCGTTTAACTGTTTCCTTCATATCATCTGGAGCTGATAGGCTTTCCATATATCTTTGAGCAAGCTCAACTAGTCTCTCGCTTTTTTGCTTCATAGTGCCTAGACCTTCAAAGAAGGTTAGTTGGTCAAGGTCATCTACATAGGCTTCTAGTGGCTTTTGGAGGTCTTTTTCGTAAAAGAACTTGGCATCTTCAAGTCTTGCTACCAAGACCTTCTTGTTACCAGTTACAACCACATCTCCAAATTCTAGGTCCCCGTTTCTCACCAAGAGGAAGTAAGGCATCAGATTCTTGTTCTCATCTATAATAGGGAAATACCTTTGGTGGTCTTTCATAGGGGTTGTGATAACCTCTTTAGGTAAAGATAAGTAGTCTTTGTTTATATCTCCAAGAAGGACTGTAGGATACTCTACTATATTGATTACTTCATCTAGTAGGTCTTCATCTTCGAGGTACTCTCCACCAACTTCGCTAGATAGTCTATTTAGTCCCTTGACTATGATATCCTTCCTGTCCTTGTATTTTAAAATTACGTAGTTTTCCTTGAGGAGCTTTTCATAATTTTCGATCTTATCTATAACTATGTGGCTTGAGCCTAGGACCCTGTGGCCCTTGGTCACATTGGATACTTCTATACCCTCTGCATCAAAGTCTAGGACTTCATCATCTAGGAGGGAGACAAACCATCTTATTGGTCTTGCCCATCTGATAGACTTACCTGCCCATCTCATAGACCTTGGGAAGGTGATAGATTTGACTATATCATAGACATTTTTCCTAAGAATCTCGCTAAGAGGCTTAGATACTTCCTTCTTTTCTACAAAGATATAGTCATCTCCCTTGACTTCACGGATGATAACATCGTCAATACTTGCCCCTTGACCCTTCAAAAAGCCAAGGAGAGGTTTTTGGGCCTTGCCATCTGCATCGTAGGCGATTTTTACACTAGGTCCCTTGACTGATACAGTCTTTTCTGTGATATCAGCTACTATATCCCTTAATAAAATCGCATACCTCCTAGGAGTTGACTCAACCTCAATGGCTCCTACTTCTAGGTTGTTTTCCTTAACTAATTTTTTGAATTTATCTTCTAATTGGATTTTAGTTCCCTTGACATAGGCTGCAGGGATCTCCTCTACGCCGATTTCTAATAAGTAATTACTCATCTTGATCCTTTCTTAAAAGAGGGTAGTCAAGCTCTTTTCTTTGCTCAATAAATTTTTCTGCAACTTTAGATGATACTTCTCTAACCCTTCTTATGTAGTGGGCTCTCTCGGAAACTGATATGGCTCCCTTGGCATCTAAGAGGTTGAAGGTGTGAGATGATTTGAGGACATTGTCATAGGCTGGTAGGATTAGGTCTAGGTCTATGAGCCTATTTGCCTCACTCTGATATATATCAAATAATTTAAATAATAGGTCATTGTCTGCATCTTCAAAAGAATATTTGGAGTTTTCATACTCTGCCCTCAAGAAAAGGTCCCTATACATAAGCTCCTTGCTCCATCTGATGTCGTAGACATTGTCCACATCTTCGATATACATAAATATTCTCTCAAGGCCTATGGTAATCTCGCCAGATTCGATCTCGCAGTTGATGCCTCCTACTTGTTGGAAATATGTAAACTGAGTTATTTCCATCCCGTCAAGCCACACTTCCCAGCCTAGTCCCCAGGCTCCCATAGTTGGTGATTCCCAGTTGTCTTCTACAAACCTTATATCATGCTCACGTGGGTTAATCCCTATGCTCTCAAGACACTCAAGATATAGCTCTTGGATATTATCTGGAGTCGGTTTTAGTAGAATTTGCATTTGGTGGTGTTGGTAAAGCCTATTAGGGTTATCCCCATACCTACCATCAGCAGGACGTCTAGATGGTTCTACATAGCAAACCCTCCATGGCTCAGGGCCTAGGGCTCTTAGAAAAGTGTTAGGGTTCATAGTTCCTGCTCCCTTTTCTACATCATAGGGTAGGAGAACTGAACATCCCTTACTCTTCCAAAAATCTTCTAATTTAAAAATTAAATCTTCAAAGTACATCTGTATTCCTTTCGCTTAATTGTTTGTAAACCCAATCCATAGAAGAAAACTTCTTTAGGTCAAGTTTACTTAAGCAATAATCTATTATAAGCCTCCCCACCTTCTGATAGCCTGGTGATTGTCTTAGTTCAGCTAGCTTATCTGATGGTGTATATAAAAGACCCAAAAAATAATTAAGATCTTCATGACTTAGGTAGACCTTGTCTTCTACCTGGTCATCTGCTCTCACGAGCGAGGCTTCCTCTATCGAAAAATAAAATCTTCCATCACCTATGATTTTACCTCTTATAGCCCTTGGATAAAAGTTTGGCTTAAGACCAGAGAAGGATAAATATTTTATCAAAAAGCCAAGGAAGATATTTATCTGCCCATAATCTGCCTCTTCAAAGGCGTAAAAGGCCTTATCAAGCAAGTTGTAGACTTCATCTACCTGGTCCCCATCTATAGTCTTAAGGAGTAAATCACAGATTGCCGATTTATATAATATTATATCAAAATTTCCCTGGGATTGCTTGTAAGATTCGATGACCCTACCTTCCCTTATCCCATAGAAGTCCTTGCCAGAGCTATAGAGGGAATAATTGACCTTCATAAACCTGTTGGTAAGGGCTAGGTTCTTAGAGTTTTTCTTGAGAACCCCCTTGGCAATTATAGAGATCCTCCCAATCTTGTCAGTAAAGACTTCTATAATCTTGCTGGTTTCCCTATAGGGAAATTCCCTTAGGACAAAGCCCGTTATATCATTTAGCTCATTTGTAGCCAAAGCGTTTCACCAAGTTTTCCTTCTTCCTCCAGTTCTTTTCGACCTTGACCCAGAGTTTAAGATTGACCCTAGTCCCTAGGAAGTTTTCTATATCAGCTCTGGCATCCATGCCAATTTTTTTGATCGTAGAGCCTTTTTTCCCTATGACTATCTCCTTGTGGGATTCTCTCTCGACTATGATGGTGGCCCTTATGTCGATCAAGTCCTTGTTGGTCCTTTCCTTGAAGTCATCAATCCTTACAGCTATCCCATGAGGTACTTCTTCGGATAGGTTACGAAGGGCCTTCTCTCTTACTATCTCACTTACCACAAACCTCTCGGTCTTATCAGTTATCATATCCCTATCATAGAAGGCTGGCCCCTCTTCTAGGAGGTCCTTTATAGTTTCGATATAGATATCGATATTCTTACCCTCTAGGGCAGATATGGGGATAATCCTCTCAAAGTCGTAGGCCCTATACTTAGCCCTTATCTCACTAAGGTCCTCATCAGTCATAAGGTCGGACTTGTTTATGAGCAAAATCTTGGGTCTTCTTACTTTTTCTAGCATCTCGAGGATTTGCCTATCAATTCTCCCTATCTCCAAGGAATTATCAACCACAAAGGTAACTATGTCACTTTCTGCCAGGGACTCTTCTGAGAAGGTGAGGAGCTTTTCTTGGAGCTTGTTTCTTGGAGTCTGGATACCAGGGGTATCGATAAAGATTATCTGACTTTCTTCGTCATTGTAGATAATTTGAATCTTATCCCTGGTGGTTTGGGCCTTGTTTGAGATGATGGATACCTTCTCACCAATAATTTTTTCCATTAGGGTAGACTTACCTACATTGGCCCTGCCTACTACTGATACAAAACCTGACTTAAGCATGGAGATCTTCCTTTCCAAAGCCATATGGCAAGAGGTCAGCAAGTGTGTAGGTCTTGTAGTCATCTTCGCTCTTGGCAATAATAATCTTAGTATCCTCATCAAAAAACTCTGCCATGACCTGTCTACATACTCCACATGGATAGGTATAGCCGCTATCTCCTGCTATAATTATGGTATCAAAGTCCTTTTCTCCATCAGAAACTGCTGATGCTATGGCAGATCTTTCCCCACAAATAGTTGGTGAGAAGGAGGCATTTTCGATATTTACCCCCTTGTAGACCCTGCCTGATTTAGTAACTAGGCTTACGCTAACCCTAAAGTGTGAATAGGGTGCGTAGGCCCTTTCCTTGTTTGCTATAGTTTGTCTTATTAATTCTTTTAAATCTATCATGAAAATATCCCAAAAATCGCAAGAGCCACACTAGAGCCTAGTATAACTCCCCTAATTATCTCCTTAACTGAATGTATATTTGCCTCATATCTTGATTCTGCCACAATAAGGGCTAGTAATATCATAATACCCACTATAAGGTTATTGTCAGTGAGTAGTATCCCAATAGTGGCAAGGCCTGATGCTACGGAGGTGTGTCCACTCACAAATCCACCCCTAAAGGCTGTCCCATGGCCTTCATAAAAAATCCCCTTGATTAGGATAGTTATAATAATGATTAATGAAATGCTAATGAGGGCCAGGTGGGAAGGCCTCTTGCCTATCCTTATAATAACAGAATTGTAGAAGTTTGAAAACTTGTCAAAAAATACCAGGTAGGCCACAAAAACTGCATTGAGGGCTGTGGTAAAGGTCGCAGCTGCCGATACATCCTTGGCTGCCTTGGCAAGGGCAAGCCACTTGCCCCCACTTGCTAGGTCAACTGCATATTCTATGGCAGTATTAATTAGCTCGAAGGCAATAACTGCCGATATGGAAAAGACCAAAAACATCATCTCTAGCCTAGATATATTAAAAAATAGGCTCGCAAGGATAACTAGGGCTGCTGCCAAGAAGTGAAACTTCATATTCTTCTCGTGGTTTATAGCATAGACTAGACCCTCGTAGGCATAGTCAAAGCCCTTGAGAAACTTCTGACCACTAGAAAGCTCTTCCTTGTTGTAAATCTTGTCATAAGACTCACCAGCCCTCTTATCTTCTTCCTTAATCTCTTCCTTTATTTCTTCCTTTAGCTCTGCCTTCAAGATTTCAATATCAAAAGCCTTTCCTGACTTCTCTTCCTCAAAGGAAGATTCATCCTCCATGCCTAGCTTATCCCTATTTACATCATGTCCTGGCCCACTGGGGAAATCATCATAGTCGGAGTCATTTTTGAAAACTCCTAGCTTCTTCATGACTTCCTTTTCCCTGGCACGCATTTCTTTCTTGTCATCTTCTTCTATATGGTCATAGCCTAGGAGGTGGAGGGTAGAGTGGCAGGTGAGATACATGAGCTCTCTCCTTAGAGAATGGCCGTATTCCTTGGCTTGCTCTCTTGCCACATCCATACAGATTACAATATCTCCTAGCATAGGATTTTGACCCTCTGGGACAAATTCATCATCTAAAGGAAAAGATAGGACATCTGTTGGCCTATCTACTCCCCTATAGTCTCTATTTAGTTGATGGATTTTATCCCTTCCTACAAAGCTAATAGATAGCTCATAGTCAAGGTCTAGCCCCTCGCTAAGAAGGACTTCCCTCACTACGGCTTCCAAGTCCTCATCAAAATTTATTTCTTCGCTTGTTTCATTCCTTATCAACAGATCCATGGTCGTTTTCCTTCTTGGACTTTTCATCTCTTAGCTTAATCCTTTTCTCATCTTCCTTTTCGTAGGCATCGATAATCCTTTGAACTAGTGGGTGCCTTACTACGTCTATTGATGAGAAGTCTTGGAAGGCTATGCCCTCTACATCTCTAAGTATATATTCAGCAGACTTGATGCCAGACTTCTTGCCCCTAGGTAGGTCGATTTGGGTCTTATCTCCTGTAATAATGGCCTTGGAGCCAAAGCCTATCCTGGTCAAAAACATCTTCATTTGCTCATGGGTTGTGTTTTGAGCCTCATCTAGGATAACGAATGAGGAGTCGAGTGTCCTACCCCTCATATAGGCAAGGGGAGCTACTTCAATTAGCCCCTTCTCTAGGAGGTTTTGGTAGGTATCTACTCCCAGGATTTCAAAAAGTCCATCATAGAGGGGTCTTAGGTAGGGATCTACCTTGTCTTGGAGGTCTCCTGGTAAAAATCCCAGGCTCTCCCCAGCCTCTACTGCAGGCCTTGTTAGGATAATCCTATCGACTTCGTTGTTCTTGAAGGCCCTGACTGCCATGGCTACTGCTAGGTAAGTCTTACCAGTACCGGCAGGTCCTATACCAAAGACTATGTCATTGGCAAGAATCTTGTCAATGTAGGCCCTCTGCCCCAGGGTCTTGGCCTTGATTGGCTTGCCATCAGCCCTGGTTACTATGCTCTCACCTATCATAGCCTTGACCACTTCCCTATTCTCTCTCTCTAGCATATCGGCAAAGTATTTTATCTTCTGAAAATCTAGGTCCTTGTTCTTCTCAATCTCTGTAACAAGCTCCTTAATAAGCTTGGTGGCTAGAGTTTGGTTGGCCTCTTCTCCCATGACCTCAATATTTTCATCGAGGAGGTTAATCTTGACCCCGAACCTATCTTCTATATACTTCCTGTTCTTATCAAAACTACCAAACAAGGTCATGATGGTGTCTTGATTTTCTATCTCTATTAAATCTCTAATACAAACCCTCCTATGGCTTCTATTTTCTCTTCCTCAAAGCAAGGGGCTTATCTAAAATCTCGGCATACACAAAGGCACGCTTGAGTCCTACTCTCTTCAAAGCCTTGCTATGTTTGTTAACTTCCTTTAGGTTACTCTCTACCCTATCTTTTGTCTTCTGCCTGATGCTTGTGGCAAGGTCTCCCTCAAAATCGCCACCCTTGTTAAAGTCAAAGGAGCTTGGAGGATTTTCTTCCTTGGCTTCCTTTTTAGGATTTTCTTGACCCTGGTCCTTGGATTTTTTAAAGAACTTCCCATATTTCCCAAGTGGTTTTTCCAAGGACTTGGCCTCTTCCTTTTCCTTGATTTTCTTAAGCTTTTCTGCTTCTTCCTCTGCCTCTAATTCTTCGGCAAAGTCTTCTAGCTTTTGGTAGGCTGTCTTGATCCATTGGTCAAACTTAGGGACTTTCTTATTCTCTTTGCTAGCCATTTATATCATCCTCTACATCTCCAGATATAGATTCACGCATCTTGGTATCACTCTTAATGTTTTCCATATTATAGTAGTCCATAATACCGAGGTTGCCCTCTTCGAAGGCCTTGGCTATGGCTATAGGGATTCTTGATTCTGCCTCTACTACCTTTGCCCTATTTTCTTGTTCTAGGGCTATGGCTTGGGCCCTTCTTTCTTCCGCCTTGGCTTGGGCTATGTTCTTGTCAGCTTCTGCTTGATCTCTTTGTAGTTCTGCTCCGACATTTCTACCTACGTCGACATCAGCTATATCTATAGATAGGATCTCGAAGGCTGTGCCAGAATCAAGTCCCTTGCTAAGAACAGTTTCTGAGATATTATCTGGATTCTCCAAAACTTCTGAATGGGATACGGATGAACCTACTGTAGTTACAATACCCTCTCCAACTCTGGCTATGATGGTCTCTTCTCCTGCTCCACCGACAAGCCTTTCGATATTGGCCCTTACTGTTACCTTGGCTACTACCTTGACCTCGATACCATTCTTGGCAACGGCAGCTATAACTGGGGTATTGATTACCTTAGGGGTTACAGAAACTTGGACAGCCTCAAATACATTACGACCAGCAAGGTCAATGGCTGCAGCTTGCTCAAATGATAGGTCAATATTGGCCCTCTCAGCTGCTATAAGGGCATCTACTACTTGGTTTATATCTCCACCTGATAGGTAGTGAGATTCCAAATCATTTGTACTTATATCAAGACCTGCTTGGTGGGACTTAATCATGGCATTTACAATCTTTGATGGAGAAAGTCTCCTAAATCTCATAGCTACAAGGGATGCCATAGAAATATTGACTCCGGAAAACTTGGCTGTTATCCAAAGTCCCACAGGCACCATGGTAAAAAATACTATAAGGACTACAATCAAAAGCCCCAAGATAAAAAATATACTCATCTATTTCTCCTTTACAATTACATTTCCGTCTTTTACATCTACAACCACAACCCTCTTGCCTTCCTTAATAAAATTACCTCGGCTAAGGGCATCATAGTACTTTCCTTCTATCTCAACTCTACCCGTAGGTCTTAGAATTGAACTTGAAACGCCTTCCTTGCCCAAAAGATATGAATAGTCTATCTTTGAGTTATAACCCCTGGCCTTGCTGTTGGTAGTACTTAATATTCCCTTGCTGAAAATATTTACCTTAAAGCCAAGTTTTACATAGATAATCACGCTAACAACTATAGTTACTGCTGCAAGAACCATAAGAAATATCTCATCTTTACCTGCCCTTATAATGTTTATAAGACCGTAACCTCCTATAATTATCCCGCTTATTCCTATAATCCCGAATGACGGAATAAAAATCTCCAGAGCGATAAGGCTAACTCCCATAATAAAGGCAACGAGAGGAAGACTTTCTACCATATCGAAGTTCTTCCCTAAAAAGTAGAAAGCCAACAAAAATCCAAGACCGGCTATACCGAATACAAGCTTTTTGTCAGTAAAAAGAACCGATATAAGGGATATAACCGCAAGTATAAAGATTATACTTAAGAAAAATTCGCCTGCTAACATATTAACTCCTTTACTATAATTATCATATAAAAACCGAAAAAAAGCAACATCCCTAAAACTTTATATCAAAAAACAGGCAAAGCCATAAGCCCCGCCTGCCAAAATCCTTAACTAATTTTCTAATGAATCAAGTAAAGTTCTTCCTTCTTCTACTAAAGTTTGAGATTCACTAACCAATTCCTCTAGGTCACTAGCTATAGCTTCTATAGTAGCCGGAGATTCTTCTAACAAGATCTCTGCTGCCCTAGCTTGAACCCTATTATCAAAGATAGCTTGTTCTAAGGCTTCCTTGTCACTTTGACTATTTTGAACCTCATCAGATGTAGCTTCTTCACTTGATGTAGTGTCTGCTTGACTAGAAGCTTCTTCTGCTTGGTCTTCTGTTGATGATTCAGTAGATGCTTGCTCCTTTGCTTCTTCACTTGAAGCTTCATTAGCATCCTTGCCTTCTACTTTTTCTACAGATTCTGTGAGTTCTGTAGAGTTAGGAGCAGCCTCTTCATTATTAGTATTGCCAGGCATATTATTACATGCTGTAAGTGTTAGTGCCATAAGGAGTACAGGCACAAATTTCTTATTTAACTTCATCTATATCCCCCTATTTATTTTTATTCTTCCTAGATAAGAAAATCAAAGCTACAATAGCCACGACAGCTACAGTTCCTACTATAGGTAGTAGGCTTGTTACACCAGTCTTGACATCCTTAGATTGACCCTTACCCTTTTTTACTTTAGTGTCTTCTGTATTATTATCCTTCTTCTTGTCAACTTTGACTAGTTTTTTCTTTTGAATAGTCTTAGTTTCATTTTCTATATTAGACTCTTGTTTTTTATCTACCCTTTTCTCAGCTTGGTCTTTGCCTTCTTCCTTAGAATCACTCACCTCTGTTTGAGACATATTGGCATTAACCTTAGGATTAAGCTTCAAGTCAAATTCCTTCTCTAAATTCTTTATATCCTCAAGCTTCACACCTTCAGCTACTAGAAGATCGCTTAACTTAGCCTTGTAGTCTAGCTTCAACTTCTCAAGACTATCCTTAGATATCTTATCACTTGTAGCCTCATCTATCTTCTTAGCAAGGCCCTTGGAAGCCTTATCAAACTCTTCCCTTTCCTTAACTTGATCATCTTCCCCAGTTGGATCAACTTCATTATCGCTTTTTTGAACATCTACTGAATCTGCGGTTGGGTTTTTGCTAGCATTTTTCTTATTAAGAATATCATCACTTAATTTATATGCATCGTTCAAAACATCCATCACATTATCACTTTTAGCATCATAGGCAGACTTAACTTCACCAATCTTTATATCAATGGTTTCCTTCTCCTTATCCGTCAAAGCACGATATCCTTCAGATTCCCTAATACTAGGCACTTTCTCCAAGAAAATCCTTGCCATAAGAAAAAATTCTTCCTTGTCCATATCGCCATTATTAAAATTCAATAAATCATCAGGATATCCCCTCTTTACTTCCAAAGTCCTTAGCTCATCATTAGAAAGCTCAACCAAGTCATGATTTTTGAGAGTTTGATCTAACTTATCAGATAGACTCTTTAGCTCATCTACACTAGTATTATGATTAGACAAAGCCTTTTCAGTATCATCCTTCAACCTAGTCAAATCCTCACTTACCTCTAACTTAGAAAGATGAACAAGATCCTTTCTTAGCTTAGTCCTTAGAGTAAGACCCTTGTAAGTAGTGTAGCCAAGATTACCCTTAGCCTTCTCAAGACTTGCCATTAACTCTGTCAAATTCACATCTGAGCCTTGCTCTAGAGCTGATTTTAAGGCAGCCAAAGCATCCTCATAAGACTTAATCTCGCTATCAGTCGCAATCTTAAATACCCTAGTTTCCCTAAGCTCCCTGTCTATACTATTAAGTTTTTCAAGAGTCAAATCTTCCTTATCAGTATCATTTATATTTAATTCTTGACTCGCACCTGTCTCTACACCATCTCCATCAGCCAAAGCCCTCGTAGTCAAAGAGCCTGACAGAGTCATAGATAGAGCCAAGATAAGTGCTAAATTCTTATTTATCTTCATTAATATCTCCTAATATCTATTTAATTAAATTATATTGCATAGGAAATTAGATGTCAAAAAAATCACCAAAATAGCAAGATAAAATAAAAATATACTAGACTAAGCAAAAACTTTGCCACAAAAATACCGGAGTTTTTTGTAAACTCCGGTATCCATATTTACGATTATAAATCATCTAGTAGATTATAAAAATTTAATTATTTTCTTTTCTTAGTAGCTACTAGACCTGCTGAAGCTGAAGCTAAGATGCTTGCTACTGCGATAGAGCCTGCAACTCCTGTCTTAGGGTTATTTGATTTAGTTTCTTTAGCTACTGCTACCTTCTTAGTTTCAGTTTTGTTAGCTTTTTCTTCTTTAGCTGGATCTTTTTCATCTTCTTTTGATGATTTGTTGTCATCTTTCTTAGATGGTTTGTTGTCATCTTTCTTAGATGGTTTGTTGTCATCTTTCTTAGATGGTTTGTTGTCATCTTCCTTAGATGGTTTCTTGTCATCTTCCTTAGATGGTTTTTTGTCATCTTCTTTTGATGGTTTTTTGTCATCTTCCTTAGATGGTTTCTTGTCATCTTCCTTAGATGGTTTTTTGTCATCTTCTTTTGATGATTTGTTGTCATCTTTCTTAGATGGTTTGTTGTCATCTTTCTTAGATGGTTTGTTGTCATCTTTTTTTGATGGTTCTTCTACTTTTGTTGCTTCGTGGGATGCTATTACTTCTTTTACATATGCTTCTAAGCCTTCTATTGTTTTTGCACTATCAATATATTTATCGAAGTAATTTGATTCTATTCCTGCATCATCTAGAGCTTTTTTTGCCGCTTTCTTAGCTTCTTCTAGTTCTTTTGCTGCTTCTTCTGCTTCTGTTGCTTCGTGAGATGCTATTACTTCTTTTACATATGTTTCTAAGCCTTCTATTGTTTTTGCACTATCAATATATTTATCAAAGTAATCTGATTCTATTCCTGCATCGTCTAGAGCTTTTTTTGCCGCTTTCTTAGCTTCTTCTAGTTCTTTTGCT